>JAZQVQ010000186.1:0-12231 GCA_045631825.1 Eubacteriales bacterium
ATCAAGGTTGGCAGTATCAACATGCAGAGTACCAACGGCTATTAGCAGAACATAATATCAAACAAAGTATGTCCAGAAAAGGTAATTGTATGGATAACGGTGCTATGGAAAACTTTTTTGGCAGACTAAAAGTTGAAATGTTTTACGGCGAAAAATTTGAAAGCGTTAACGCTTTCATTGATGAATTGAAAAGGTATATTGACTACTACAATAACGAAAGAATTTCTATGAAACTAAAAGGAATGAGTCCGGTGCAATACCGAACTCATTCACAAGTAAGTTAATATTTAATTTTTGTCTAAACTTTGGGGTTCACTTCAATCTCCCACTCAAAATATTATAAAAAGTCAAGATTAAATAGACATCTGCTCCAATGCCTGCTTGATGTCGGCAACAATATCACTGACATGCTCAATACCAACAGAAAGCCTGAGTAAATCACCACTTATACCACACTCCAGTAACTGCTGTTCGCTAAGCTGCCTGTGAGTTGTACTTGCAGGATGAAGAATACAAGTTCTTGCATCGGCAACGTGCGTAACAATAGCCGCCATTTTTAGAGAATCCATAAACTTGTTTGCTGCTTGCCTGCCGCCCTTGACGCCGAATGAAATAACACCGCACGTGCCGCTCGGCATATACTTCGATGCCCTCTCGTAGTACTTGCTGTTTTCAAGACCAGGGAACTCAACCCAGGCAACTCTGTCGTCACTTTGTAAGAACTTTGCAACTTCAAGAGCATTTGCACAATGCCTTTCCATCCTGAGAGCAAGAGTTTCAAGCCCTATGTTGAGCAAAAATGCGTTGTGAGGAGACGGAATAGAACCGAGGTCACGCATAACCTGCGAAAGTAACTTTGTTATGTAAGCTGCCTTGCCAAATTTTTCGACGTAAATAATACCGTGGTAAGATTCGTCGGGAGTGGTAAGACACGCAAACTTGTCGCTGTACTTGCTCCAGTCAAACGTACCGCCGTCAATAACGCAACCGCCAACACTTGTTGCGTGCCCGTCCATGTATTTTGTTGTGGAATGAGTCACAATGTCTGCACCAAGCTCAAACGGACGGCAGTTTATGGGAGTCGGAAACGTGTTGTCTATTATAAGCGGCACTCCATTTTCGTGAGCAACACTTGCAAATACATCAAAATCTATTATGGCAAGCGAGGGATTTGAAATACTTTCGGCAAATAATGCCTTTGTGTTGGGACGAAATGCTGCCTCGAGCTCCTTGCGTGTTGCATCGGGACTTACAAAAGTAAATTCGATGCCCATTTTTCTCATAGTTACGTTGAATAAATTAAATGTTCCACCATATATAGCCGAGCTGCAGACAACGTGGTCACCGGCTGAACAGATGTTGAAAATTGCATAGAAGTTTGCCGCTTGTCCTGATGATGTAAGCATGGCACCGACACCACCCTCAAGGTCACAAATCTTTGCAGCAACGGCATCGTTTGTCGGGTTTGAGAGACGTGTGTAAAAATATCCGCTTTCCTCAAGGTCAAAGAGCTTGCCCATCTGCTCGCCCGATTCGTATTTGTATGTAGTGCTCTGGTAAATGGGAACAATTCTCGACTCCCCGTTTTTCGGCGTGTACCCCGACTGGATACACTTTGTGTTAATGTGACTCATTGGTTACTTCCCTCCGTAATGTGTAAATAGATGTGTAAATAAATATGTAAATAAAAAAGATGCATTAATTGTCTTTTTCATTCTTTTTCGTTATAGTAAAGGTCTTTGCCTGACTTTCAACTTCCTGCTTTGTCTTTGACTTTTTAAATGAAAACTTTGATTCGGTTCCGTGTGCAAGCCTTGAGATGTTCTGATGATGCTTTGCTATGACTAAAACCGCCATTAAGAATGAACATAAAAAAGCAAATCCCCTGAACATAAAGACAGATGGCATTGTGCTGTAAAAAGTAAGAAGCGGAAATAGTGCCGCAGCAAGAACAGAACCGAGTGAAATGTATCGTGTGCATACAACAGTAAGAATAAAAACTATAATTATAAAACAGAAAACAACAGGGTTTAACATAAGAATTGTTGCGGCGGCAGTGGCAACGCCTTTTCCGCCCTTAAAACCATAGAATAAGGGAAATATATGTCCGATTACGCAAAACAGTGCTGCAACGTAACCGCCAAGCATAACTCCCATAGCAAACCGCCCGATAAGAACGGCAACAATTCCCTTTGCGATGTCACCAAGTATTGTGAGAAAAGCGGCTTTTTTGCCGTAGGTACGCATCATGTTCGTGGTGCCGGCATTGTTGCTGCCAAACTTTCGTATATCCTGCCCGTACATCTTTTTCGATAGTATAAGTGCAAAATTCAATGAACCTAAAAGATACGAAGTGATTGCGACAAGTAGTACCCCTAAAATGAGAAACCCATAGTAAAAGAATGGAGAAGCACCGTTCATAAATTGTGGAATTATTCCGTTGACATAGGCAGAGGCTATTTTCATAAACATAACTTTGGTGGTGCGAAAATCAGTCCGCACTTTCCTCCTTTACGTTGCTTTTGGTTTTGATTTTTGTGTTGCTTTGTAATTCGGGATGACCTTTTTTGTCAAGCAGGACGTTGCACATCCTGGATATAGCCATTTGCATAAGAGCAAACATGGGAACTGCCAGAATCATACCAACAACGCCGAAAAGTCCTCCCATAACAATAAGAGAGAATATTATCCAGAAAGAAGAAAGACCGATAGTTTCCTTCAAGATTTTCGGACCGATGAGATTGCCGTCAATCTGCTGGAGAATAAGAATAAATATCGCAAACCATATGGCTTTTATGGGGTCACTCAGGAATATAATTATGAAAGACGGAACTCCACCGAGAAACGGCCCGAAGTAAGGAATTACGTCTGTAACACCTACGATTACGCTGACAAGTGGAGCGTAAGGAATTTTGAGAATTGAAGTGCCTATAAAGCAAAGAACACCGATAAGAGTAGCTTCTAAAACTTTACCTGTGACAAAATTGCCGAATACGGAGTTTGTTATGTGACTGGCACGGATGATTTTTTGTGCATTGTGCTTTTCAAATAACGCATACGTAAGCCTTTTCAACTGACGGGCGAAGTTTTTGCGTTCGGCAAGCATATATACGGAAATGATAAGACCAAGAACAATGTTCCAGAGACTTACGGCAAAATCCGAAACCGCCGAGAAAATTTTGGGAGAAAAGTCCGTTATGAGTTGCAATAACCTTTCGAGCAGGGAGATTATTTTGTTTTCAACCTCGGTAATAAAGCTCTCGGAGAAAAATGAAGAGAAGGACGGAATGTTGTCCTTGAAGAAATTTTCAATCTGCCTGATGTAAGTTCTGTAGCCCTGGGAAAAGACTCTTACACTTTCCGCTGCCTGAGGAATTATGATTGAAATAAAAAGAGTTAAACATGATAAAAATAAAACGTAAGTGGTAATAAGCCCCAGTGCCGAGGAAAATTTTTGCAGATGCTTGTTTTTTGAAAACAGCCTTTCAAAAAATGCACAAATTGGCTTTAGTAAAAATGCTATGGCAAAGGCATAGAAAAACGGATTCATAAGTGATAAAACCTTTTTCACAAACATTGATACAGGTACAATGTACATCACAATCGCCGCCAGAATGATTATAATGGCTGAAATTGCAAGAACGTAAAGTGATATAGTGTTGTATTTTTTGTTCATTTCAGGTCTAATGTCATTTTTCACGTCCGTACTCCCCCGCTTTATTTTGTATTTGTTTTCTATTATTTTAACACACGAAAGCCCACTTTACAATAGCAAATCAATAATATAATGTAAAAAAAGTAACTTTTTTTGGATTTTGATGACAAAAAACCTTGACAAAATGAATTTGGTATGTTATACTAACTCTACCTCTGTTGGAGGAGTTTTTTTGTTGTGCTCATTTTTAGCACAAATAAGAGCTTTTCCATGGTCGAGGGAGGTAAACCATATATATTTACCGGGAGGTGTACAGAATGAGAGTGAAAATCACACTCGTTTGCAGCGAATGCAAACAAAGAAATTACGACACAACCAAGAATAAGAAGAACGATCCGGATCGTCTCGAATTTATGAAGTTCTGTCGTTTCTGCCGTAAACACACCCTTCACAAAGAATCTAAGTAAGGTTCATTATTGAAAGGAGGAAACACAATGGCAGAAGAAGTAAAAAAGCAATCCGGAATCAAAAAGTTTTTCAAGGACTACAAGAGTGAGTTTAAGAAAATCGTTTGGCCGGACAAGAAGGACACACTCAAAATGAGTAGTCTTGTACTTGCGGCAATAGTAGTTTCAGGTGTTATCATATTCCTGCTCGACACAGGTTTTTCAAAGGTAATGACTTGGCTTGGAACATTGGCTTGATTCCAGAAATTAAAGGAGAATTCTGATGTCAAACGAAACACAGGCTCTCTGGTATGTTGTCCATACCTATTCCGGCTATGAAAACAAAGTCGCAGAAAACATCAAAAAGATGGTTGAAACACGTGGCCTTGAAAATCTTATTTTTGAGACAAGAATACCTATGGAAATAGTTGTTGATTCGCAGGACGAGGCAGATAGCTATCTTGAATCAGTATCTGAAGATTCTAATGATTCGCAGGAAGAAAAAGGCACAAAGAAGAAAGCCGAAAAGAAACCTGCAGAGCATAAGCTTTTCCCAAGTTATGTTCTTGTTAAAATGATAATGAATGACGAAAGTTGGCACGTTATCAGAAACATCAGAGGGGTTACAGGATTTGTAGGTCCCGGGTCAAAGCCCGTTCCGCTCACAGAGGCGGAGGTTGCGGCACTTGGTGTTGATGTTCGTGTGCGTAAGGCCGAGTATGGTGTTGGCGATAGCGTAATAGTTGTTGCCGGATTTCTTGCGGGTTCTGTTGCAACGGTTAAAGAAATCGATGAGCAGACAGGCAGAATAAAGGTTGCGGCTCTTATAGGCGGCAAGGAAACAAGTGTGGAAATGAACGCTTCAGAAGTTGAGCCTTTAAAGAACTAAGCAGATTTTGTGGTTTTGATTGTTTTGCCATGAAAAACAAATCAGCATTAAGGTGCGTAAATCCTTGGTTGTATTTTGCCAAGACCACGGAAAAACGGTATGACGCACTTTGACATGGGACTTGCCTATGTCAGTGGGAGGGACTTGTTTCCCGAAATTTATTTACCACATTTGGAGGTGTAGAAAAATGGCAAAGAAAATAACAGGTTATATCAAGCTTCAAATCCCGGCAGGAAAGGCACTTCCTGCACCACCGGTAGGACCGGCTCTTGGTCAGCACGGTGTAAATATCGCCGGTTTCTGTAAAGAATTCAACGAACGTACAAAGGGTGATATGGGACTTATAATCCCCGTAATCATCACAGTTTACGCAGACCGTTCGTATTCTTTTATAACAAAGACTCCACCCGCAGCAGTTCTTATAAAGAAGGCTTGTGGTATCGAAACTGCTTCCGGTCAGCCTAATAAGAATAAGGTTGCTTCCATTACAAAGGAACAGGTTCAAAAAATAGCTGAAACAAAAATGCCCGACCTCAATGCAGCTTCACTCGAAGCAGCTATGAGCATGATTGCAGGTACTGCCCGCAGTATGGGTATTACTGTAGCTGACTAAGGAGGAGAAGACAAATGAATAAGGGTAAGAAGTATCAAGAGAGTGCAAAACTCATAGATAAGGCAAAATTGTATGAAACCGCGGAAGCACTTGACATGGTTTGCAAGACTTCCAAGGCAAAGTTTGATGAAACAGTTGAAGTTCATATTAAGCTCGGTGTTGACTCACGTCACGCAGACCAGCAGGTAAGAGGTGCAGTTGTACTTCCTCACGGAACAGGTAAGACTGTTCGTACACTTGTTTTCGCTAAGGGCGATAAGGTAAAGGAAGCTGAGGATGCAGGTGCAGATTACGTTGGAGCAGAAGAAATGGTTGCAAAAATCACCGGTGAAAACTGGTTCGATTTCGACGTTGTTATCGCAACACCTGATATGATGGGTGTTATCGGTAGACTCGGTAAGGTTCTCGGTCCGAGAGGACTTATGCCTAACCCTAAGGCTGGTACAGTAACAATGGATATTGCAAAAGCTGTAAACGAAGCTAAGGCCGGTAAGATAGAATACCGTCTTGATAAGCAGAACATTATCCACTGCCCCGTTGGTAAGGCTTCTTTCGGTGCTGAAAAGCTCACAGAAAACTTTGAAGCACTCATCGGTGCAGTAGTTAAGGCAAAGCCTGCTGCAGCAAAGGGACAGTACATCAAGTCTTGTGCTGTTGCATCAACAATGGGCCCCGGTGTTAAAATCAACGCTGCTAAATACATTTAATTGTATAGTTTAACTTAAGATAAAAAAGCAATGTGTTTTGGGCACATTGCTTTTTGTTTTCAATGTAGTCTTAGTGGATTTGCTGAGCCTGAGAGGTTGAATTTAACTAAAAAGGAAAAAACACTTGTTTTTGCAAGTGCCTTTCTCTCTGGTAGAGCAGAACTGTAGGGATATTTTTATGAATTGATAACTAATTGGCTTTGTCGTGAATTGTTGCTAAAATCAACATGAATCGAATTGCCTTTTAATGTACTGCAAGGCGTAATTCATGAAATCTTTAGATTTCAATTCACGCCCGCAAGGCAATTCATTGAAAAAAGCACCGACAAAGTCGATGCTTTTTTCTGGGGTGAGTTAACGGATTCGAACCGATGGCCTTCAGGGCCACAACCTGACGCTCTAACCAACTGAGCTAAACCCACCATATAGATTTAAAAATGGCGTGCCTTGAGGGACTCGAACCCCCGACCTACTGCTTAGAAGGCAGTTGCTCTATCCAGCTGAGCTAAAGGCACGTAAAAGTAAAAACAGACAAAAATGCCACCAACGGAAAATGGAGCGGGTGAAGGGAATCGAACCCTCGCTGCCAGCTTGGAAGGCTGGAGTTCTACCATTGAACAACACCCGCATACACATACACCATTCGGTGACTTAGATATATTATCATAATAAATCGTATTTGTCAAGTCTTTTTCGAGTTTTTTTCAAAAAAACTTGTAATTTTGATAAATATAGGAAAAAATAAGTGTACTGTTAGGTTTGCCGGAAAAGTGCGGTTTTATTCGGTAAAATTGTAATCACAACTAAAAATTAAAAATTATACTTGTATTGGTAAATGGTTTGTGATAGAATATAATAAGAAGAAATTGTGGGGATGTGATGGTTTGGTCGAGAGAACAGCAGTAATGTCCGTTTCGTGTTATGGAATAGAAGGCTTTGTCGTCGATGTTGAGTGTTATTGTACAGGAAAAGTGCCTAAATTCAATATTGTCGGACTTCCCGATGCCGCAGTTAAGGAATCGTACCCACGAATAAAAGCGGCAATAAGTGCCTCGGGGCTTGACTTCCCTTGCGGAAATCTTACTGTCAATCTTGCACCGGCAGACAGAATAAAGCAAGGCACTTCTTTTGACCTTGCAATACTTGTTGCCATACTTAAATGTACAACGCTGATGGATGCAGACACAGACGGTAAATGCTTTGTTGGGGAGGTTTCGCTAACCGGACAACTCAAAAGTACACACGGCGTTCTTTCAATGTGCCTTGCGGCAAGAGACAGAGGGATAAAGGAAATTTTTGTTCCGCTTGTCAATGCACAAGAAGCGTCGGTTGTCGACGGAATCGAGGTTTTCGGCGTAACAAATATCAGTCAGCTTGTGTCGCACCTACTCGGAGTTGAAAAAATTGAAAGAGTGCGTGCCGATATGGACAAGCTCTTTGAAAAGGGACTTGAAAAAGTGGCTGATATGAGCGATGTCAAGGGACAGGAAAATGCCAAGCTCTCGCTTGAAATTGCAGCTGCAGGTATGCATAATGTTCTTATGATAGGCCCACCCGGAACGGGTAAAAGTATGCTTTCAAAGAGACTTGCAGGAATACTGCCACCGATGACGTTTGGCGAGGCTATTGAAACAACCAAAATCCACTCGGTAGCGGGACTGCTTGAGGATGGACAGTCGCTTGTTACACAAAGACCGTTCAGGTCGCCGCATCATACAATGTCAACCGTAAGCCTTGTTGGTGGCGGAAGAATCCCGATGCCCGGCGAAATGTCTCTGGCACATAATGGTATATTGTTTCTCGATGAACTTGCAGAATATAGTAAGGACGCAACAGATTCGCTAAGGCAACCCATAGAGGATGGTAAAATAACAGTTACACGTGCAAGCGGAAGATATGAATTCCCAAGCACATTTATGCTTGTCTGTGCGATGAACCCCTGTAAATGCGGATATTTCGGACATCCCACGAAGAAATGTACCTGTACGCCTATGTCGAGAAATTCGTACCTGTCTAAAATCTCAGGTCCGATGCTCGACAGAATAGATATACAGATAGAGGTAGGCTCGCTGACATTTGAACAGCTTTCACAAACCGAAAAGACAGAAAACTCTGAGCAAATACGAAGACGTGTTGTTAAGGCAAGAGAAATTATGTCAAAGCGTTATGCCGGAACGGGAGTGTATGCCAACGCATTTCTGACACCAGCAATGATTCGGGAATACTGCGTGCTTGATGACGACGCAAAGGAAGTTGTGAAAACGGCTTTTGATAAGCTTGGACTTTCGGCAAGGGGCTATGACAGAATATTGAAACTCGGCAGAACAATTGCCGATATGGAAGGCACAGACCTTATACAAAAGCATCACGTCGCAAGGGCGGTTCAGATGCGAAGTCTCGACAGAAAGTACTGGCAAACCACGTAAAATGGTGCTTTTAAAGCGGTGTTTTGAAAAATGTGCATAAAACAGAAAATTAACAATTAATTTTGAGAAAAATTACCATAATTTGTGATGGTATGAATATTATTAACACGAACTGATTTACATAATACCTGTGGAAAACTCGCATTTTTAAGTGTGAATATTGTGGAAAACTATGTGGATAATGTGTAAAACTTGACTCAAAAAGCTTGATTTTGCGTATTTTTTAACACTTTTTACACGTTCGTCAGTTTTCGACAAGGTTGGGGAAAACTATAAGACAATAAAAAATTATGTAAAGTTGATTATATGACAAAAATGTATAATTATAAATTTTTTAACGAATATTTATGCAAGGGTAAAGCAAAAGGAGAATAAAAATGCTTACAGATGCAATGATAGCACAAAATGCAAAAATGCTGCCTATAACAGAGGTTGCAAAATCGCTCGAGCTTGATACCGATAGCCTTGAAATGTATGGAAAATATAAGGCGAAATTGTCGGGAGAGCTTTTAAGTGACATTGAAAATAAGGGAAAGAACGGAAAGCTGATACTTGTCACTGCAGTAAACCCCACACCTGCAGGAGAAGGAAAAACCACAATGTCCATAAGTATAGGACAGGCACTTGCGAAAATCGGCAAAAAGGGAATTCTTGCACTCAGAGAGCCAAGCCTTGGTCCTGTTTTCGGTATAAAGGGCGGAGCTGCAGGCGGCGGATATTCCCAGGTGCTCCCGATGGAAGACATAAACTTGCATTTTACAGGTGACTTTCATGCAATAACAACTGCAAATAATCTGCTTTCGGCGATGATAGATAATTCGCTTCAGCAGGGAAATGTTCTCGGACTTGACCCTAAACGCATTTCCTTTAAGAGAGTGCTTGATATGAATGACAGAGCACTCAGAAGCGTTGTAATAGGCTGCGGAGCCAAGGCAGACGGAGTTATGCGTCAGGAGGGCTTTAATATAACGGCGGCATCCGAGATTATGGCAATACTGTGCCTTGCCGACGGTATGGAAAACTTAAAAGAGATGCTTGGAAACATACTTGTAGGATATACATATGACGGACGTGCGGTGTTTGCAAGAGAGCTTGGAGCAGTTGGTGCCATGGCGGCAGTGCTCAAGGACGCAATGAAACCAAACCTTGTGCAGACAATAGAGCATACACCCTGCCTTATTCACGGTGGCCCGTTTGCAAATATCGCACACGGATGTAACTCGGTTACTGCAACAAAGGCGGCATTAAAGCTTGCAGATTACGTAATTACAGAGGCCGGCTTTGGAGCAGACCTCGGAGCTGAAAAGTTCCTTGATATAAAATGCCAGAAGGCAGGACTCAGCCCCGATGCTATCGTGCTTGTTGCGACAGTAAGAGCACTTAAGTATAATGGCGGCGTTGCAAAAGAGGATTTGAAAAATCCTGATGTGCAGGCACTCAGAAAGGGAGCCTGTAACCTCGAGGCACATATAGATAACCTTAAAAAGTATAACGTGCCGATTGTTGTTGCAATAAACCATTTTTATGCGGATACAGATGAGGAAATAGAGGTAATAAAGGAAATTGCGTCAAATAAGGGCGTAAAGGCTATAAATTGCCTTGGCTTTGAAAAGGGCGGAGACGGAGCAATCGAGCTTGCAAACGAGGTTGTAAGACTTGCGGATAGCGGAATGAGTAAGTTTAATCCATTATATTCGTTCGATATGCCGATAAAGGCAAAGATAGAGAAAATAGCAAAAGAAATATATGGGGCAGATAACGTCACATACGACGCAGCGGCACTAAAGACAATTCAGGAAGCAGAAAGCCTTGGCTTTGCAAACTATCCTGTTTGTATGGCAAAGACACAGTATTCACTTTCTGACGATGCAAAGGCACTCGGAAGACCGACAGGCTTTACACTTAACGTAAGGGAAATTAGAATAAGCAGCGGAGCAGGATTTATAGTTGCACTGACTGGAAACATTATGACAATGCCGGGATTGCCTAAGAAACCTGCAGCAACTGATATAGATATAGATAGCGATGGAACAATTACCGGTTTGTTCTGATTTATAAAGAGAGGGAATTGGTTTGAAACTTGAATTTTTGTCGGATAGTCCTGAAAAAACTGAGCAGTTTGCAGAACAATTTGCACAGAAGTATTTGAAAAAAGGCGATTTTGTCGCATTTTTTGGAGAGCTTGGCTCAGGAAAAACGGCTTTTGTGCGTGGTATGGCAAAGGTATTTTGCCCGAAGGCAAGAGTTTCAAGCCCGACGTTTTCCATAGTCAACGAGTATAGAGGACAAATAGAAATATTCCATTTTGATATGTATAGAATAACCGATGACGATTCGCTGTATTCCGTTGGATTTTATGATTACTTTGACAGAAATGGGATAATGGCGGTAGAGTGGAGCGAAAATATAGAATTTGCTCTGCCGGAGCACAGATATAACGTGACGTTTTATAAAACGTCTGAGCAGTCAAGGAAAATCGTTGTTGAAGAAATATAATGTAAATGAAAAAATGTCGGCAAAGCGTGAGTGTTCCTAAGGACAGTAGATAGGGATACGAGCATTGCGAGGCAAGAAGATGAGGAAAACTCAGTAAAATGGGTTTTCCTCTTTTCTTTTTTATCCGCACATTCGTCAAAGTAAATGCCTTCTGATAAAATGAAGATACCAAATTTAAAGGAGGCGTTTACGCTATGAAAGAAAAGATTATTGAAAACGGAATTGAGTATGCGAGAGATGGTGATTACTACATTCCAAACCTGAAAGCACCCGAAGGAAAATTCAACATCGGTAAGTACGGCAGGCTGCATTCAATATTTATTAAGGAAAACAGACCTTGCCTATATTCATCAAAAATGCTCAAAGGAACTTGGCTTGCCTATCTTAAAGAAATTGATACAACTGCAAAAGAAATGGTTGATAAGCTTGTCAAAGATTTGGCGATTAAACAAGGAATTACCGAAGAACTAAAAGCAAAAGACCAAATGACTTGGGTTGCTGCAATGAATGGCATAAAACATTCCGCAGAAGAAATTGTATTACGAGAATTTGTATGTTCAACGGAGGTGCGAAGATGAGTTTCCTTGACGAATTATATTATGGCAATATCAATCCAAATGAAAGTCGAAACAGAAAAAAGTTACCATACGAAAAAGCTTTAAAAACATTTTCTGACATTGAAAGCAAACTGACAAAAGAATTAAACGGCGAAAACTTAAAGCTCCTTAATGAGCTTGTAAATGCAGGTGATGAAATAATTGCTACAAGCGGTGTTGAGAATTTCAAAATTGGATTTAGACTTGGTGTTATGATGATGAGCGATAGTTTGTTTTCTGACAGCAACATTCTAAAAGATTAAATTATTACGGAGGTATTTTATAATGAAAAAATCAATCATATCAATCATATCAATCGTATCAGTTTTAATAACTTCTTTTTCTGTAAGTGCTGCAGAGGTGCCGAGAGAATCGGCACCCTGCAATGCTTCAAATGAAGCGA
>JAZQVQ010000187.1:0-2493 GCA_045631825.1 Eubacteriales bacterium
CGGTTGCAATGGCGATAATGGTAACGGGATATTTAAAGTCTTTGTTGGCGGTAAGTCATTTTTCTGTATTGTAAGCAACGGGGGAGGTTGGGAACACGTCTCAATATCTAAACCCAACGCCAAGCGTTGTCCTACTTGGGAAGAAATGTGCGCCATTAAAGATATCTTTTTTGAACCCGAGGAAGCGGTTGTACAATACCATCCCCCAAAAAGTCAGTATGTAAACAGGCACGAGTTCACACTACATCTGTGGAGACCTATTGGTGTAGAGGTCCCTATGCCTCCGAAATGGTTTGTTTAAAATGGGAAAAAATCAAAAATGGAAACCCGAAGAACTAACCTATCTTGAAGAAATGTGGGGACACGTTTCCCTTCCCTCGATGGCAAAGTATCTTAATAGGTCGGTGAATGCCGTTAAAATCAAGGGACAAAGGCTCGGTCTCGGACCCGTTCTGATGGGAGGAGAATACATAACCTTCAATCAGTTGATGATAACCCTTACCGGGCATAATGTTCATTCGTATCACCTTAAAAGTTGGGTTAAAGAGCGGGGACTTCCTATTCATTATAAAAAGGTTAATCAATGCCGCTTTAGAATAGTTTACCTTGACGAGTTTTGGGAATGGGCAGAAAAGAACCGCTCTTTCATCGACTTTTCAAGAATGGAGCCGTTAGCCCTCGGAGAAGAACCCGAATGGGTTGACGAGCAAAGGCGAAAAGATTATCACTCGTTTTATTCGCAGCGAGAAGATCCGTGGACCCCTGCTGAAGATAACCTTCTTATCTCTTTATTAAAACAGCACAAATACGGCTATACGGAACTTTCGGAAAGGCTCAAGCGTTCCTGTGGGGCAATTCAAAGACGTTGCACAGACCTCGGCATAAAGGAACGCCCTGTCAAAGCAAGTAATCACGGAGAAGGTGCTACGTGGACAGAGGAGCATTATAAAATATTAGCTGAAGGCATCCGTAACGGTGACAGTTATGTTTTAATGGGCAGGAAAATAGGCAAATCGGAGAAAGCCATCAGAGGAAAGGTTTATACTGTTTATCTGACAGAAAACCTCGACAAAGTGCGTTCTATGTTACAGAACGGAGAATGGGGACACGGTGCACCCGAACCGGCTATTAAGCAAGCCATTCATTTATCGGGGAAAAGTGCAGCTGTTAAAAAGGATTTATCCGTTTTTGCAGGTCTGCTTAAATACCGAATGAACAAGCTCGGTTACGACCCGTATTTCCAAAGGTTTATGTGTATGAATTGGGACGATTTCGAAGGTTGTTCCGCAGGATGTACGGATTGTGATTCCTGCCTTGAATTCAGACGAATTAAACCGCAATACTGTGCCCGCTGCGGTGGAACATTTTATGAGCGTAAAGAAAACCGCTTCTGTCAGTCCTGCAGAACGGCAAAGAGAAAACAGGCACAAAGAAAATGGAGCATTCTCAACAGAAAAGGAGTGTGAGTGCAATGGACGAAAAAACTTTACAATTCAAAAACGACCTTGAGAAGTTTGCTAAGACGAACAATGAAATCTCTTTATATGCTATCGCTAAATGTATCGGCATTGAAAGCATTCCCATGTTCGAGCTGAGACAGATTATAAATGACTTCTTGTTTTACCACCCGGACTTTTATTTCACCCTTAAACCCGGCAAGACAAGACACGGATATATTAAGTTACTCGGTGAGGGATATCTGAAAAGAATAGCCCCTGTAAAAAGAGACAACTTACACAGAAATAAAACATAATCTTTGTGCAAATCATCAATGGCTTTTCTGTGTAATTGATGGTATTATATTACCAATGAATACAGAAAAACAACAGAAAAAAAGACGAGAAAACAACCTATATAATAGAAGAAACTCGTTTTTCAGCGGAAAACAAAACTAAATCCGCATTCCCTTCCAGAACGGGGCGGAGATTTAGATGTTAATAACTGAATATTCTGTCAACAAGGGAGTGATGAAATGAACGCAAGGATATCGATTAAAAGAGATTTTCGTAGTTTGAACAGCGGTAAAAGAAAAATGTGTATTTCCGTTTTTGGGGAAAACTGTTTCGGAGAATTTGACGAAAAACTTTTTGAAATTGAAGTTCCCGCCGAAAAACTTATGCTTGCTTTATCGGGGGAATTAGTTGACTGCGAAATCACAGAAATGGGAGGGCAAAATGGCAAAAACAGTACGTGATAATTCTCACATAGCCAAACTGTTTATTTCCTTGACGGGTTCAAGGAATTTGTGGCAAGTGTGGTCGGATGTTATTTTCCTTATGGCTGTTTCCATATCGAACCTCTGTGACAACGGAGAGAGAAGGCAAAACAGGGAAAAGGCTTATATGGAGAAAATAAAAAACTATTCGGAGCAAGAGCAAAAGGTAATCGTCAATATTTATGTTGCTATTGTAGAGGCTCTTGAAAAAAACCCGAACCAAGACCTTTTGGGTCAACTGTTTATGGAGTTGAACCTCGGTAATGAGAGAAACGGAC
>JAZQVQ010000188.1:0-1697 GCA_045631825.1 Eubacteriales bacterium
ACATAGTTTTTGTTCTCAATGTTCCATTCAGCGGAAATCGGTGAATAGTGTACCTTTATATTCCACTGAGCGTATCTCGGAGTTTGCAGAAGTTCAAACATAAACTCTCCGACAACATCAACAGGAAGCCAAGTCGCACCCAAGCGGACAGAGATTTCACTTGCCGTCAAATCTTCAGGTTGTACCTTTTCAAGCATTTCGACATTGGGACTGTAATCTTCGGGATAAATCTCGGCTGTTCGCTTTGCAAGTTCAAGTTTCTTTCTGACATTACCCGAAAGGTATTCATCTGCGGTGAGATACCTCTGCTCTCTGCTGTCCTCCGATATGTGTTCGGGGTTAAGGAAGATAACTCCTTTGAGTTCTTCAAAAAGCTCTTGTTCTGTCTTACCGGTGAGCTTACACATATAGTCCATATCAACACAGGCTTTTTCACCGATTGATACTGCCAATGCTTCACTTGCTGTTTCAACGGAGGTTACGGAAATATGAGGTTTGATTGTTCGCTTTGTGAACATATCTGCCTTACGTTTGAGTTCTCCGTTTTCACCGATAACTTCAAGTGAACAAAGCAGGCAATACGAACTGTCATCAGAGAACACAAGGCGGTTTGCTCTTGCATTGAGCAGACCGTATTTCTTTGTGAACTTGTCATAGATTTCATTCAATCTTTCCTGTGCGGAAAGAATAGCAGAATCGGGATAATCGTCTGTCTGAAGTTTTATGAGTTCTCGCACACAGTCCCTTATTTCAATCATACCCTTTATACGGCTTTCCGCAGTTGCAGAAACATCAACGGGTGTCATTCTGCTGTCGTGACGGTAATATACTTTATCTTCTACAACAGTAAAACTGAAATTCTTAACATTTGGGTCTGCGGGTACGGATAAATCTTCGGACTCGCCGACATCGGAAAGTTCAAAATCCTTTATCTCGGCGTGTATGTTCTGTATCGCTTCTGAAAGAAGATCGGAGAGTTCTCTGTCCTCATAGGGTTTACAGGTCAGTGACTGACCAAACTGTGAGGACTCCATAACCATATCACCGAGTACCATTTCGGGATGGTCAACAAAATACTTGTTATATTCATTGCCGTTCTCATCACGGTCAAGGTGTACCCAATCAGGCTCATCGTTTACAAGGGTATCTCTTTTCTGTAAAAAGAGAATATCCGATGTTACCTCTGTACCTGCGTTAGCCTTAAATGTGTTGTTCGGCAAACGAATGGCGCCGAGCAGTTCTGCTCTTTGTGCGATATACTTTCTGATAGCAGGATTTTTCTTGTCCATAGTACCCGATGAGGTAACAAAAGCAATTACACCGCCGGGGCGTACTTTATCAAGTGACTTGCCGAAAAAGTAATCGTGTATGAGCCAGTTATGTTTATCGTACTTTTTGTCGATAACCTTAAACTGCCCGAAGGGAACGTTACCGATTGCAACATCAAAAAAGCTGTCGGGCAACGAAGCATCCTCATAACCTTGTACCGTAATACCCGATTTCTGATAAAGCTGCTGTGCAATTCTACCTGTCAAACTGTCAAGTTCCACACCGTAGAATTTACTTTCGCTCATCTTGTCGGGGAGCATACCTATGAAATTACCCGTACCGCAGGAAGGCTCGAGAATGTTACCGTTTTCAAATCCCATATTGCCGAGTGCTTCATACATAGCACGGATAACAACGGGGGGAGTATA
>JAZQVQ010000189.1:0-2863 GCA_045631825.1 Eubacteriales bacterium
TCCGTCAAAGACATTTTTGGCAGTACCCTCTGCGACAACCTGACGCATAGCATCCTTCAATGTATCAGTAATTTCCTTAGACAAATCAATAGTATCTACAATTTCCGCAGTCTTTTCGATAACCGGCTGTTTTGTTTTATAGTCGTCAACAGATTTTAAAAGTGTAGCCTTATATCTTGTACCGCCATTTACTATTGCTGACATATAGGAACAAAGCTGAATAGGTGTAAAAGCATTATCAGACTGCCCTATTGCTGCCTGAAGAGTATCACCGGGATTCCAGATAAGTCCATTATTCTCACGATGCTCAGGGCCTGCAAGAATACCACTGTATTCTGGTATTTCAATTCCGGTTTTTTCACCAAGACCATATTTCTTTGCATATTCGTTTATTAAATCAATTCCGATTTCGTCACCAAGCTCATAAAAGAAATAGTTACACGATTCCTTTATTGCCGATTTTACATTTACATATCCATGGGTATGTCCGGTATTGTCATAAATCCAACAGTGAGGCTGATATGTCTCATATTTTTTGTATATTCCTCTGTCATAAATCGTGCTGCTTGTCGTTATATTGCCATTAGAAAGTCCGGCTGCAGCTGTCAAAATTTTAAATGTTGAACCCGGCGGGTATATACCTTGCGTGGCTCTGTTGACAAATGGGCTTGCTTCGTCGGCTTCTAATGCATTAAATAGCTCTGAGTATCTGTTAAGGTCGTAATTCGGGTAACTCGCACATACAAGAACCTGACCATTGTTCGGATTCATAACAACAACGGCACCCGCCTTACAATCCTCACCGGTATTTTTCCCGTTGGCAGCATTTTTTGCTGCCTTTATCTGCTCCTCAAGAGCATTTTCCGCTATTTTTTGCATTTTGCTGTCAATCGAAAGTCTTACTGAATTTCCAAATTTCGGCTCCTTGACAACTGATTTTGAAACTATATTGTTCTCACTGTCAATTTCAAATTCTTCTATTCCATCAACAGCCCTCAAGTATTCCTCAAATGATTTTTCAATACCTTCCTTGCCGATTTTTGCATTATAAGAATAACCTTTGTCAACTATGTACTCTTGTGCTTCTTCAGCATAAATAGGACCAGTTCTGCCAAGTATGTGGCAAGCAAGATCATTTTCATTGAAATATCTTGAATCGGTATATAATATTTCGACGCCATGAAGCTCGTGTGAGTGCTCGCTAATAATCATCTTTGTTTTTTCGTCAATATTTTGCAATACAACATAAGGATTTGAATAAGAAAAATCATTGGTTTCCATATCATATCTGATGCCAACAAGTTTTCTTACAAAAGCATTATCTGCTTGCGTCGACGTTACTCCATATTTTTCAAGCAATATATTGTACAAGCCTTTTTCGAGCATAAAGCTTTCTTCAATTTTATTGATTTCAAGAAATCGGTCAAGTTTTTTTATTTTGTCATTATCAAAAATGTACTCTTTATCAAGCTCATAGGGAAATTCATAAGTAACAGGCAGACTATCGTTAATCTCAATATTATTATCGACACAAAGTTTTATAAAGCGAAGAATAATATCATTTTGCTTTGAAGTCATAAGTGTAGCTTTATTAAAAATAACATTATAAGTTTTTTTATTTGAAACAAGCAGATTCCCGTTACAGTCGTATATCTCACCTCGTGAAACCTTAATAATATTGTTCTTAAAGACATTTGACACCGATTGAACCACGTTATTACTATGTTGCTTTTCAGTTACTTGTAGCGTTACAAGTCTTATTAAGAAAACAAATAAAACGACTACAAACAAAACACATATAATCATTATTCTAATATTGATTTGTTTTTTTTCGTTATTAATGTTATGACTGTTAAAATCCATATTTATTCCCCACGCAAAAAGGCTCGTCAAATATGACAAGCCTGGTTTATTTATTAAGAGTAGTTACTTATAATTTCCATCGCCACAAAGCTTGCCCTGTCAGCAGCGACTTTTGCCATTTCATCAAAAGATATTTCTGCTTTTTCATCAGCATTATCCGACATTGATCTTATAACAACAAATGGTTTGTTGTTCAGAACGCATACGTGTGCTATCGCTGCTCCCTCCATCTCGGTACAGAGAGCATTATACTCCTCTGAAAGATGCTTTACATACTGAGAATCCTCAACAAAAACGTCACCTGAAACAATCATTCCACACTCATACTTCAAACTCTGTTTTTTTGATAGCTTTTCACAAGCACGCATGGCACACTCGACAAGCTTTTCATCAGCTTTAAAAACCGATGTAAACGGCTTTGAATTGTTTAATATATCTATTGGTTTAAAATCGTGATATGTAAGGGTTTGTGATATTGCAATATCGCAGACATCAAGATTTTTTGAAGTATTACCGGCAACACCTGAATTTATAATGTAATCAACATCAAACAAATCGCACAAACGCTGCGTATTTGCCGCTGCATTTACTTTACCAATACCACACAGTGAAATATATATTCTGTTTCCACAGTACTCGCCTTCATAAATGCCATCATATTGTGTCTGTTTAGCTGAAAAAAAGCTGCAAAACTTATCTATTTCGCAATCCATTGCACCTAAAATTCCGACTTTCATTACTTCCTCCAAAATTAATCCAAGTAATCACGAAGTCTTTTTGAACGGCTTGGGTGTCGCAATTTTCTGAGTGCTTTTGCCTCAATCTGACGTATTCTTTCTCTTGTTATATTGAAAACTTTACCGACTTCCTCAAGTGTTCTTGTTCTGCCATCTTCAAGACCAAAACGAAGCTTTAAAACGTGCTCCTCACGAGGTGTAAGAGTATGGAGCACCTCGCAAAGCTGCTCACGAAGCAACGTATATGAAGCCGCTTCTGCCGG
>JAZQVQ010000190.1:0-9877 GCA_045631825.1 Eubacteriales bacterium
TTTACAAACGCAAGTGATATTACGGGTATCGTTTTAACAAAACTCGACGGAACTGCCAAGGGTGGAGTTGTAATTTCAATTAAAGATCAGCTTGGAATTCCCGTCAAGTTTGTCGGTGTCGGTGAACAGATGAACGATTTACAGAGGTTTGATACCCACGATTTTGTAAAAGCTTTATTTGAAGAATAATTGTTATGGATTTTAAGAGGAAAATATGAAAATAGCTATCGCAACAAAAAACAAAAATAAAGTAAAAGAGCTTGGTGCATTACTCAATCTTGACGGTGTCGAGTTTGTTTCAATGACAGAGCTTGGGTTTGACGGAGAAATAGAAGAAAACGGCAATACCTTTGAGGAAAATGCCCTTATCAAAGCAAAGTTTATCTGTGACAAGTATTCAATCCCGGCTATCGCTGATGATTCTGGACTTTGCGTTGACAAGCTCGGCGGAAAACCCGGAATTTTCTCTGCACGTTATGCCTCTCTTGACGGCAACAACTCTGATGACAAAGATAACATTATAAAACTTTTATCCGAGCTTGAAGATATTGGTGAAAACGACAGAGCTGCACAGTTTGTGTGTTCAATGGCATTTTGTCATCCTGACGGAACACAGATTGTAAAAACCGGTATTTGTCACGGGCACATTACAAACAAATGTATCGGTGAGAATGGTTTTGGATATGACCCTGTTTTTTACAGTAATGAACTTTCAAAAACCTTTGGCGAAGCAACGGATGCAGAAAAAAACACCATAAGTCACAGAGCAAAGGCAGTACGTCTTATGTCTGACAGACTCAAAGAATACATAAAACAAAGTAAGTAATTACCGAAAGGAACAAATATATGTCAGCAACAAATTTAACTTCATCAGAACGTGCTTTTTTACGTTCCAAAGCAAATTCATTAAACGCTGTTTTCCAGCTTGGCAAGGGTGGCATAAACGACAATTTTGTCGCACAGATTGATGACATTCTCGAATCAAGAGAACTTATAAAAATAAGCCTGCTTGAAACGTGCGAGTTAACCGTCAAAGAAGCTGCCATGCAGATTTGTCAGGCTTGCGGTTGTCAAAGCGTTCAGATGATTGGAAGAAAAATTGTCTTTTACAGACAGGCAAAAGACAAGGACAAGCGTAAAATAGAGCTTCCAAAGTAATTATCATGAAAATCGGACTTTTTGGCGGCTCTTTTAATCCGCCACACAAGGGGCATCTTCGTGCTGCTGACATATTTTACACCGAAGAAAAACTTAACAAGCTCATTATTATGCCAACTTACGTCTCCCCTTTCAAAAGCAGTTTACTTAACAATCAGGCAAGTTGTCTTCACAGAGTTGAAATGAGTCGCTTATGCTTTCAAAGTCTCTGCGACAAAGGCTATGATGTAAGTATTTCAACCTTTGAAGCCGAACGTGAAACAAGTAGTTTTACCATTGACACAGTAAAACACATAAATCAGACTTACAAAGACTGCAAGTTGGTGCTGTATATGGGAAGTGATATGCTTTTTTCGTTTGAGCATTGGAAAAGCTTTGACGAAATTTTGAAGCTATGTTCTATTTTCACGTTACCCCGTACAAGTGCCGACAGGCTTAAAATGACAGAGTATTGCAATCGTTACAGAAATCTTTACAATGCACAAATTGTCATTTCAAAGGAACTTGATTTTGAAGTTTCCAGTACAGATATACGTCAGAGCATTGAAAAAAACATAGTCTTTGATTCACATTCGTTATTGACGGATGAGGTTTTAAGGTATATAATAGAAAATAAACTTTATACAGAGTAGTTTTGAAATTATGAGTAATGATATTTATACGCACATTCCAACAAGTGACAGCACAATTTCTCAAATAAGGCGTGATTTACCAAAGTTTCTTACCGAAAATCGTTTTTTGCACACGCTGAATGTTGAAAAGCAGGCTATCGAACTATCAAAGGTGTATTTTCCTGTTTTCAACATTGATTTTTCTTACACAAATGACCTTATATGTGCTTGTCTTTTGCATGATATTACAAAAAAGCTGACACTTTCTGGGCAGTTGGAATTGTGCAATAAACACGGGTTTAAGCCGAGCAAAACACAAAAAGATTCCTGTGAGCTTTTACATTCAAAAACTGCCTATCTTGAAGCAAAAAGGCTTTATAACATCAATGATATTGTGTCCGATGCAATAGCTTATCACACAACCGGACGTGAGAATATGAACATATTTGAAAAAATTGTATTTATTTCGGATTACATTGAGCCATCCCGAAAACACGAGTGTTGCATAAAGGCAAGAGATATGCTTTATTCGGGTTTAAAGTCAGGTTGTGATAAAACAGAGCTATTAAACAGTGTTATAGTTTATTCGATAGACCGGACAATAAGTCGTTTACTTGAGCTTTCAAAACCCATAGATGAAAATACTATAAGTGCCAGAAATTACATTATTTTAAACGAAATCCACAAACAATAATTTATACAGAAAATACTGTCATGAGGTTAAATCAATGAGTCGTAAAAAAAAGCAAAACATATCCGCTGAAGATTCTTTTATGAAGAATAAGCAAAAACGCAAGGAAAAAGCCAAAAAATCAAATAGTTACTTAAAAGCTGCTTCCAAAGTTTTAATTATCATCCTTGTGATAATACTTGCCTTGGCTTTATGTGCAGGTGCTTTTTACTTATATGTTAAAAATACAAGACCTGATTCTTCCGGTGAAAACTCTTCAAGCGAGCTTTACGACCAATCTATTACTACTCATATAATTGACAACAACACCGGTGAAAAGAACAGTTTGTCCAAGGGCAAGTACTCATTTCTTGCAATAGGTACAGACAAGAGCGAGAGCCTTACAGACGTCATTATTATTGCAACCTACGATGTTACGAACAAAAAAATTGCACTTATGCAAATTCCACGTGACACCTATGTCAAGGTATCTGGCTCTCTTATTACCGATAAAAATGGTTCTATTTCAAAGGACAACTTTGTTTCAGATGCAAGCTATGATATGAAACTCAACACGGTTTACAGTCACGGAAGAAAGTTCTTTGACAAAGAATTCAACGATTTACTTTCGGAATGTGTGGGAAAGACCGACAGCGAAATTCAAAAAATATGCAGAAATTCCTGTCTGAGTGTTACCCCTCAGATTATCAAGGAATACAACGGTATTTCCCATCAGGGAAAGAAAAATGAAATGTTCAACAATCTCAGAAACAGTTTTGGTATGAAGTATCTTAGCATTCTTCTTTACCACAACTTCGGTGTGCCGATTGATTACTATGCAAAGGTCAATATTTCAGGCTTCAGGAATATCGTTGATGTCATTGGCGGTGTTGATGTTGTTATTCAGGACGATATGGACTACGACGATCCGCTTCAGGATTTACACATTCATCTCAAAAAAGGTCCTCAGCATCTTAATGGCGAAAAGGCTGAGCAGTTTGTCAGATTCCGTTATGGTTACGTTCAGGCAGATATTGCAAGAATGGACGCACAAAAGATTTTCATAACTGCCTTTATTAAAAAGCTTCTATCTCTTGAAACTGTTTCAAAATATGACGATATAGTTATGGAAATACAAAAAAATCTTGCTACAAATCTCAACTTTTCAGATACGTTATATTTTGCAACAAACATTCTTGATGTTGATTTATCAAAAATTGTAATGCTTACAATGCCGGGTAAACCACAGTACGTTGGAAATATATCCTATTATTTACCCTTGAAAGATGCGATAATGGAAACAGTAAATACGCATTTTAACAAATACGACAAACCACTTACCAAACAAAGCTTTTGTTTTGAAGAGCTTGTAAGCGGTGAATTAAAAGTTGACACCATGACTGCTGATGGAATTTCCTCTCAGAATCCTTCGCTTGATTTTTGGAACAGTGCTTCGGTTTCAGTGCCGACAGAACAGGAAACTCCGGACGTTTTACAAGAGCCTTATGTTAATTTAGGTGATGACGGTGATATTAAAGATGTCCCAACCGATGATGGGACAACAAGCAGTATTTACGATAATGAAAGCACACCATCTGTGGAAAATCCCGAAAAATCCGATTCATCAGGCGACAATGGTGATGAATCTACACAAGCACAAGACAGTCAGGACGAAGCTTCAGAAAGCGATTTTGACGAAGCTTCAGGTTCGGACAATTCAAATGCCATAATTGACAGTTTGCTTCAGGAACAAGATGCTATGCAAAACAATTCCGAAGACAATGAAACTCAGAGTAGTGATAATGCAGATTCGGTCAATCCGGAAGATTTGGCACAAAACTTGCAATAAAAATACAAACTGTTAGTTGCATAAACAAATACAGCAGAAAGGAATGTTAAAATGGCTCAGTTACACGACGAAAACAAGGCTAAGGAAATTGCCCTTACCGCAGCAAAAATTCTCGATTCAAAAAAAGCAAAAGATATTAAAATTATATATGTAAACGAGCAAACCATTATTGCGGATTATTTTGTAATAGCTGCAGGTACTTCACGAACACAGGTAAATGCTCTTGCCGACGAGGTTGAATACAAGCTCGGTTTGGAAGGTATTACCCCCTCAAAAATTGAGGGCAGAGGTCAGGGTACTTGGGTACTTCTTGACTATGACAGCGTTCTTGTACACGTATTTAACCCTCAGTCAAGAGATTTTTACAACCTCGAAAAGCTATGGGCTGAAGGTACTGAAATCCCCTTTGAAGCAACACAGGACTAAAATACACTTAAATATATAAAGGTTGGTTACAAATGAAATACGAATTTAAAGAAATCGAAAACAAATGGCAAAAACAGTGGGAGGAAAAAGGTGCTTTCCATGCAAAGAATGACTATTCTTTGCCAAAATATTTTGCACTTGTTGAATTCCCCTACCCGTCAGGACAAGGTCTGCACGTAGGACATCCCCGTTCTTACACCGCTCTTGACATTGTATCAAGAAAAAAGAGAATGCAAGGGTACAACGTTCTTTATCCGATGGGCTGGGATGCTTTTGGTCTCCCTACAGAAAACTATGCTATAAAGAACAAAATACACCCTAAAATTGTAACTAAAAACAACATTGCACGTTTTAAAAGTCAGTTGCAATCACTCGGTTTATCTTTTGACTGGTCCAGAGAAATAAACACAACAGATGAGGGTTACTACAAATGGACTCAGTGGATATTCTTGCAGCTCTTTAAGAAGGGGCTTGCTTACAAGTCCAAAATGGCGGTTAACTGGTGTACCTCCTGCAAGTGCGTTCTTGCCAACGAGGAAGTTGTAAACGGTGTTTGCGAGCGTTGCGGCAGCGAAGTTATAAGACGTGAAAAGAGTCAGTGGATGCTCAAAATAACCGAGTATGCACAAAGACTTATTGATGACCTTGACAAAGTTGATTTTATCGACAGAGTAAACATTCAGCAGAAAAACTGGATTGGTCGTTCCGAGGGTGCTGAGGTTGATTTTGATACAACAATCGGTGACAAAATCACTGTATATACAACACGTCCCGATACTCTCTTTGGTGCAACCTATATGGTTATTTCACCCGAGCATCCGATTATTGAAAAATGGAGCTCTACCATAACAAATATGTCCGAAATTTCTCTCTATCAGCAGGAAGCTGCAAAAAAGAGCGATTTTGAAAGAACTGAGCTTGCTGACAAAAAGGAAAAGACAGGTGTTGAAATCAAGGGCGTAAGTGCAATAAATCCCGTAAACGGAAAGCAGATACCCATTTACATCTCAGACTATGTTCTTATAACATACGGAACAGGTGCTATAATGGCAGTTCCTGCCCACGATACACGTGACTGGGATTTTGCCAAGAAGTTCAATCTGCCTATCGTTGAAGTTGTTGCGGGCGGAGATGTTGAAAAAGAAGCCTTTACCGATGTTGCAACAGGAAAGCTTGTAAATTCAGGTTTCCTTGACGGACTTGAAGTTTCCCAGGCCAAGCAGAAAATTACCGAGTGGCTTACTCAAAACGACAAAGGTAACAAAAAGGTAAATTACAAGTTGCGTGACTGGGTGTTCTCTCGTCAAAGATATTGGGGAGAGCCTATACCGCTTGTATACTGTGAAAAGTGCGGATGGGTTGCAATTCCCGAAAGCGAGCTTCCGCTTACTCTTCCCGAAGTTCCCTCGTACGAGCCCGGTGCCGATGGTGAAAGTCCTCTTGCAAGTCTCGATTCATGGGTAAACTGCACATGTCCAGAATGTAACGGAAAAGCTAAGCGTGAAACCGATACCATGCCGCAGTGGGCGGGTTCATCGTGGTATTTCCTTCGTTACTGTGATGCACAAAATAATGACGCCCTCGCATCAAAGGAAGCTTTAAATTACTGGATGCCTGTCGATTGGTACAATGGTGGTATGGAGCATACTACACTTCACTTGCTTTATTCAAGATTCTGGGCAAAGTTCTTATATGACATCAACATTCTCGATTGTCCCGAGCCTTATGCAAAGCGTACCTCGCATGGTATGATTCTCGGTGAAAACGGCGAAAAAATGTCAAAATCCCGCGGAAACGTTGTCAATCCCGATGACATTATAAACGAGTACGGTGCAGACACTATGCGTCTTTATGAGATGTTTATAGGTGACTTTGAAAAGGCGGCTCCCTGGTCAAGTCAGGGCATCAAGGGATGTAAGAGATTCCTTGACAGATTTGCAGCTATGTGTGATTTGGCAAAAGGTCACGGCGTTACACCAAGCCTTGAAAGCTCCTTCCACAAGACAATCAAGAAGGTCACACTTGACATTGATGCATTAAAAAGCAACACTGCTATCGCAGCTATGATGGCACTAATAAATGATGTATATGATGCAGGTACACTTACTTTAGACGAGCTTTCAATATTTACACGTCTGCTCTGCCCGTTCGCACCACATCTTGCTGAGGAAATCTGGCATACAGTTCTCGGCAACGATTCATTTTCATCTCTTGCCTCCTGGCCGGAATACGACGAAAGCAAGACTGTAGATTCCACTGTTGACGTGGCAATACAGATTTGCGGAAAGTTCAAGGGTACTGTATCACTTGCAACTGGTATTTCAAAAGATGATGCATTAAACATTGTAAAGAATAACGAAAAATTTTCAAAGCTTATTGAAGGCAAACAAATTATCAAGGAAATTTTCGTCCCTGACAAGCTTATAAATCTCGTTGTCAGATAATATACATTTTCATCAAATTTTGTAAGTTTTTTAACGCAGAGTTCATATAATTATTTTAATAACTATTGACATATTTACTGAAATAATGTATAATACTTTGTAGTATAAAAAATTCTCTTTGCAAAAGGCGGAGGGAGGGGAAATAAATGGCAGAAATCAAGATTAAGGACAATGAATCTCTTGACAGTGCACTTCGCAGATTTAAAAGACAGTGTGCGAGAAGCGGTGTACTCACTGAGCTCCGCAAGAGAGAGCATTACGAAAAGCCCAGCGTAAAACGCAAGAAGAAGTCTGAAGCAGCCCGCAAACGTAAGTTTAAGTAAGCTTTGACAAGAAGTAACTTGAGTTTATTTTGTTACGCACAAAATTTGATTTAAAAGAAAGACGGTGTTTAACCGTCTTTTTTTGTATTTTACTAATATTTTAACATAAAAAGGCATTCCTGAAAAACAGAATGCCCTTAATATTTAATTATGCGGCGACTTTTACATCTTTAATATCCGTAACATCACAATACTGAACATTGCTTCCGTCGCTTACAAACATTATATCTCCGTCGTAGTCTGTACGGTAAACCGCAACACCGGCGTCACTTAAATACTTCAATGTTTCAAAATGCGGATGTCCGTAGCTATTATCAAGTTCACAGCTCACAACGGCAAACATCGGTGCAACTGCTTGTATGAACTTTTTGGAATTCGAGGTTGACGAGCCATGATGTCCACATTTAAGTACATCTGCCTTTAAATTTGCAAAATCAGAGATTATCTGCTTTTCAACTTTTGTACCTGCATCTCCCGTTATAATAAACGACGTTTGGTCGTAAGTCACTTTAACTGCTATACTTGTATCATTTATATCATCGTAAGCACTGCCATCAGAAAGAATTTGTACGCTCAATCCGTCGAAATTATAAACATCCGCTTTTTCCGGTTTGACTATATTGGTTGACTTTGTATTTTTGCTCTGAACAAGCGAATCAACAAGGCTACTATAAGCAGACGATGGCTGCTCGACATCTGTCATAATGACATTCTTTACATCAAAACTGTCTACTACCAAATCTGCCGAGCCTATGTGGTCCTCATGAGGATGCGTGAGAATCAGATACTCTATTTCCTCTACCCCGTTGTTTTCAAGATAATCACATATTTTCGTGCCTGCCTGTGTAGTTCCGGCATCAATCAACATAAACTTCCCACCGGGTGATTTAAACAAAGTACTATCGCCCTGACCTACGTCAATAAACGTGACATATGCGTACTTGTTTCCTGACAGTGTAACTGTGTCTTGCGTTTTCTCTTCGTGCTGACTACACATCTGAAAAACACAGACAATAATTACAACAAAGCACAGAAAAGTATTTTTCAGTAACTTCTGTTTTTTATATTCTGTAAGCTTTTTCACGTCATTCTTCTCCGCCCTGATATGTCATACGCATATCGAGATACTCTTCACGTGTAATAAGCACCCTGCGTGGTTTTGAGCCTTCAAACGGGCCTACAACACCGATTTTCTCAAGCTTATCAACAATTCTTGCAGCTCTTGAATAGCCCAGGGAAAGCTTTCTCTGGAGAAGTGAGGTTGACACTGACCCACTGTCAACTGCAATCTCAATCGCAGGAAAAATAGCCTCGTCTGATGCAAGTATTGACGCCTTATCCTCCTGATCGTCAAAGTCCATATCTGAGCCTTTGCCACGCTTCTTTTCACCGCAACGTGCCGCTTCCCTCTCGATGCTTTCAATAATTTCGCTATCGTATTCGTAAACTTTGCCGTTCTTTAAGAACTGCACGATATTTTCAATTTCCTTTTCGCTGACAAATGCACCCTGAACTCTTACAGGCTTCATACATCCAACCGGTGCATACAGCATATCACCTCGTCCCAGAAGCTTTTCAGCACCCGAAACGTCTATAATGGTTCTTGAGTCAACCTGTGAAGCAACAGTAAAAGCAATTCTTGATGGAACGTTTGCCTTGATTAGACCGGTAATAACATCAACAGACGGTCTTTGCGTACCTATAACAAGGTGCATTCCGGCTGCCCTTGCCTTTTGAGCAATACGACATATTGAGTTTTCAACCTCATCACGTGCTGTCATCATAAGGTCAGCAAGCTCATCGATAATTATGACAATCTTTGGTATAAACTCTTTTTCGGGATCATCCTTTGTTATTTCGTTATAGGAATCAAGGTCACGGACTCCAACTTCCTCTATAAGCTGGAATCTTCTTTCCATTTCATTTACAGCCCACGCTAGCGAACCTGCCGCTCTCTTTGGGTCACTTACAACCGGTACCAGCAAATGCGGTAAACCATTATAAATTCCAAGTTCCACTTTTTTCGGGTCAATCAGTATAAGCTTTACCTGGTCAGGTCTTGCTTTATACAGAATACTTACAATAAAGCTATTTATACATACCGATTTACCCATACCGGTAGCACCAGCAATAAGCAAGTGCGGCATTTTGGAGACATTCATAAACACGGGACTTCCCGCAACGTCCATACCAAGACCAACTGTAAGATTACTCTTTTGCTGAGTAAACTGCTGACTTTCAACAAGATTTCTTAAGTAAACAGTTGAAACAGTTTTATTTGGTATCTCAATACCAACTGCATCCTTACCCGGAATTGGTGCTTCTATTCTTACTCCGGCTGCGGCAAGATGAAGTGCAATATCATCAGACAGATTTGCTATAGAACGAACTCTGAC
>JAZQVQ010000191.1:0-5832 GCA_045631825.1 Eubacteriales bacterium
TTAAACCACTTACATTTTACTTGGAGGTTATTACTTTTTCTATATTCGGGCTTGCTTATAGCTCGCCCGTTTTATTGTAGCTCCGCTCGTTTTTGCCCCCGGTAGAACCGGGGGTTTATTTCCACGTCTAAAGACACCAACAAAAACGGCGTAAAACTGTTAATTTTACGCCGTTCTACCTTATTTAATCACTTAGGGAATTCCCTCTACAAAATAAAAATAATTATTTTTCCCAGTCAAGAACTTCCCAATCCTCAGGAGGATTGCCAAGATCCGGAACTTCCATAGGTACACCGCCATTAAGTGCAGACTCATGTGCAACAAGTCCGGGGATGTTCCATCTTGCAACTTCCCAGATATTTGTGGGAGACAATTTTCCTGTATAGTAAGGACGACAGAAATCGTCTATAAGGAAATGATGTGTTCCGTTATGACCGTTTTTAAGACCTATATATTCCTTAGGAAGTCTTTGTACAGGCTGTATCGGGGAAACATCTAAGAATCCTTTTCCGTTTGCAATGTTTTGAATTGCATTATCATAGTTTTCGCATATATCCTGATATACCGATTCGGGAACAAGGTCCTTTGTAACGTCCTTCATTATAGTTTTTACAGGGCCTTCCGGATTTTCCTTTTCGCTTTCTTTATTCCATACTGCAAGGTGATGTTTTGCAACGGAGAATTCATAACCGCCCTCGCTGCCAAAGTACTGACTAATGTATGTTTCAGGTGCATTCCAACCGATGCAACGGTTTTCGCTGATTCTTACAATACCGCCGTTTGACAATTCCATAAGCATTGTAGCATTGGAAAAAGGATTGTTATAAAGATTCTGTCCGTCTGTTCCGTATATATCGGTTCTGGGACTTCCGTTAAAACCAAAAGCCACAACTTTCTTTACATATACTCCGGGCATAGTACTGAGTACCATGGAAGTCGAGTGGGTCGGATAAAAGAAAGGAGGAATACCCGCATATTTTCTCCATTCTTCCTTGCCACTGCTCTGGAAGCTTTGTATCATATTTTTCATATCGTGATTATACTGAGCCTCTGCGTAAGCAAATTTACCAAAAGTTCCTTTAGCATACTCTTTACGACAATAAATCGCAGCAGTACGATAAAAGCCTGTTTCACCCATAGAATAGGTAAGTCTTGTCTTACGTACCAATGCTTCAATCTCACGCAATTCATCAACACTGACAGCACCGGGAACAGCACTGTAAACGTGCTTACCTGCTTTGAGTGCCTGTATTACCATCTCGCCGTGTTTAAAACGCTGTGTGAATATAGCCACTGCATTTACTTCTTTAGACTGCAGAGCTTGTTCAAAGCTATCCATGATTTCAACATCAAATCTCTTTGAATAATCCTCCGCACGCTCTCTTTCCAAGTCACATACCCACACCTTTTCTACATAAGGATGTGATTTGAAAAGCTCAACGAAAAAATGAGCAAATCTTCCGCAACCAATCATGGCAATTCTGATTTTTTCCTTTTGTGTACTCATAGTTTTAACTCCTTTTTATATGTTTATAATTTTACAATTAAATTTATTATTTTTTGTCGTCATTTTCCATGTCGGTAAATTCCCACATTTTTTCTCTCTGTCCGGTTTGAAACTGTTTCTTTGACAGTTTCCAGTCTTCACCCTCACGAAATTTCTTTTTAAACTGTTTTTTAAGAATTCCCTTTTCTTCAAGGTGAATATAGCACGCTCTGTCACACGCACGTCCACAGATAGAAGCTCTATAAAAATGCTTTGCCGGCGGATAAAAATAAATACTGTCGAGAATCTCTTTTGCCTGTTCTCTGTCAAATTTTGCAGTACCATCAATAATTTCAAGTCTGTTTTCAAAATCCGCAAAAGCATCGGGCGGCATAAAAGGATTCTTTTCTCCGTTTGCTCCGTTATAGTAAACCGCACATCTCCACGAGTCAACCTCGCCCTTTTCATTTACTGCGTGGCCGGGGCATCCTTTTACACATTCCATACAATTATCGCAAATATTGTATTTTTCTTTCTTTGTCGGCTCAATTTCCGCATCGGTAAGCACAAAGCAGTATCGTATAAACGGTCCGTATTCGATATTCAGTATACGGTTACCTACACCCTTTTCACCTATACCGCACAAAACCGCCATTTCCTCAAAGTCAAGCTGGTTTTCGGCAGTTATTCCTCTGAAAATATCCGTATAATCCACTTCAGGATTAGTTCCATTTTCCTCTCTCATTATAAGCTGATGCTTTCTCTGAGGTATTGCTATGTAATCATTTTCTTCAATAATTGCAGATATTCTCAGCATCGCATAAGGCATTACTGTTTCTTCGAGGTTTTCAACGCCCATAGTTGTATACTGATAATAAACAGTTCCCTCTTCAATTCCACGATAAGAGCCTCTTAGCACCCGAAAGCCCAAACCTATTACTGTTTTTGTATCTGGATATATAGAAAAAATTGCGTGATCTTTAGGAAAATCTGCAGCTGATGTAAAGGTTATCACGTCTGCATCATATTTTTTTGCACATTCTATAATCAAATCTCTCATACTATATACCCCCTTTCAGATGCTTTTGACACGCAAGCTCACACTTTTTACCACACAGGCAAGGAACATATCCAAAATGAGTTTCAGGCAAAAAACGAAGATCAGGATATATTTTCTGTGCACTTTCTTTATCAAAACGCTTATTTCCGTTTATGATATCTTCCTTTTCGGGATTATTCTTTAGAAAATCAGGCTTCATAAACGGGTTTGACTTATGAGCACCTCTGTAGTACACCGAGCACTGCCATGAGTCAACACCGTCTTTTTGTATTGCTTTACCGGGACAAGCCTTAAGGCACTCGCCGCAGCCATCGCACAGATCTTCCTCGAATGGTTTATCACATTCAAGAGGAGCATCGGTGATTATATACACAAATCTCACGAAAGTTCCGTATTCACGTGTTATTACCTTGCCGTGAAGTCCTACCTTTCCAAGACCGCAAACCTCGGCTGCTTTGTTTGTGTCAATCATTACCTCAGGTGCAGGTTTTCCATCTGTAACGGGACTTGCATTGTCAAGCACATAAACTCCCTTAACTTCCGGATTTGTTGCCGTGTCGCCTTTTGTCTTCATTCCCGGAACATTTCTTTGAAGACAAGCATCATATCCACAGTCCTCTATCATATTTCCAAGTTTAAGCAAAAAGATTTCCGCAAAGGTTTCGTCTATGTACTTAACACCCATATTTGCATATGTATAATATTGGGTTTTCAAATCCATTGTTTTATAAAATCCCTTGGGTACAGGCAATGCACAGCCTATAACGCATTTTGCCTCTGGAAGAATATTAAGCGGGTTTTTATGAGGCAAATCATCTTTGAGATATTTTATATCTCCTATACCGCAAAGCACAGCTCCAAACTCTTTTGCTTTAGCTTTTATCAGTTCTGCAGTAAGCATTTTAATTCAATCCTTTCGTGTATGTTTATTATAAGTCAGTATTTCTCACACTTTCGGTTATCTATCCATCTTCCAGGCTTTACCCTTACGAAGCGGATTTTTGAATCGTCCTTCCATACATCCGCCTTTTTTCTCAAGCATAGATACACAAGCTCTTATACAACCACCGCATTTTGCCATATTGTAACCAACCCAGCTTGGAAAATACTTTTCAAGTGCGGTATAAACTTTCATGACTTCCTTTTCATCTGCAACATTCGTTACGCCCTCGAGTAAGTCAAGCATTCCGTTTTCGTTTTTATCAAAGACTTCCTTTGGAACAAAAGGATTATAGTATCTGCCTCCGTGAGTATAAAAGGCATAGCATCTCCACATATCTATATCGCCCCACTCACAGATTTTTCCGGCAAGGTTTACTGTAATCTTACAATCAGAGTTTATGGGAGGAATACATCCGCCGGGACACTCTCTTACACACGCTCCGCACTTTCTGCACAGAGGTTCTCCCGAATACATTTCATCATACTCAAGCTCTGCATCGGTAAATATAAATGCAACTCTCTGCAAGGGGCCAAACTCAGGAGTCAGAAGCATTTTACTCCAGCCGATTTCTCCAAGACCGCAGGCTACTGCTGCAAGTCTGAACTGAAACTGCAAATCCGGAGGCACTTTACCCTCCTCTGCTTCACGTGTAAACTGAACACTTCTATGATGAGCAGTTTTTCCCTTTGCGTGTTTACTTACCTCTATCTGCTCTTCCGGCGACAAAGTATTTCCGGGTGAGCCGTCCATATCCGAAACAACACCTCTTGCACCTGTATTTCTATATACAAATGCTTCGTATCCTTCGTCCTCTATAACTCTGCCCACGTGATGTAATACGGCAGGAGCAAAAATTTCATTGATTCCGCCATAAGCCATAGACGGATACTGATAAAACTGTGTTCCTTCCTCAATTCCTCTTTGTACGCCTCTTGGAATTCTGAACACAAATCCTATACAACTTTTCACTCCGGGAAAAAGGTATCTCGGATCCATTTCCTTTGGTGCTCCATCAAATCGTGACATGGGTGCAATTCCGCATTTATCAGCACCTGCCTCCAATGCAGCTTTTTTAATCATTTCACTGGTTAACATACTGTATCCTCCAAACTTACCAAGGCTTTTTTTATATTCTTATATTTTATTTCTTCAGCGGTTATTTCACTTTCTATCTGGCTATTTTCAATTATGTAAGGATAAATTGACGACGAATGGTTTGGCTCTAACAACTCCATAATATTTCCGTAGAAAGATTTTCTGTCTATATATGAGTACAATACTTTTACTGGATTTACATTAGCTCTCGTCGCCAGTTTAACAGATGTAAAATATTCCTCATACAAGTGTATATCTTCTGGCCGTACAAAACCCGTAACTGAAAAATAATTTTCAAGGTTTTTCTTTTCTCTCAAATAATTATGACACACTCCGCCAAACGAAAAACCATTATCCATTTTTGCCGTCTGGCTTTCATGGGAAACCAGATTATCGTGAAAAACATGGGCGGTGCAATGATTAAGACATCCGCTATTTGCAAGCATATACAATGTTTTACCACTTGCATCACACCAGTTTTTCAACTCTTTTATTTTACTGAAATTTCTGTTTAACTCCCTTTTCAAGTAAAAGCCGTCAAAAAAGTCCATCATGTATTCCATAGAGCTAATACTCTCTACTCCGACGTTTACCGACAGTCTTGTTTTTACATTTTCAAAATTCTTTTTTATAAAAGACGCAATAACCGGTGATGTTGTTGTTACGGTCTTAAGTCCGAAGTTTTCACTTATATAATCGACTGTTGCCCCTATCTTTTCATAAAATGCATTGGAAAGGCTTTGTTCTCCGTAGCAGGTTGCATTGAACAAAACATTCAAATCAATCCCGGTCGACGAGATTTTTTTCAAATCCTCAATCTGCTTATTCTGACATTCCCAGGGGTACATATCTTTTCTGTCGATTTGATTATTCCTGCCGTTAGGAAAATCTCCCCAGGAAAAATAAACCTCGGAAATACTGTCCTTTCTTTTTACAATTTCATCTACATAGTAATTATCAGGGTATAACTGATAGCCAACATCAAACTTCATTTTATATCATCCCCTTTTGTTTTATTTTAACAAAAACTTTAATGTGCGTGTATAATAAAACTAACAAGAAAATAAAACAAAACAAATATTTTGTAAAATTTGTTATTGATTAAAACAATCCATTTGTGTATAATGTAAGTGTCAATACAAATAAAACAAAGCAAAGGAATGAGATTTTCGTGAACATTTACACAAATATTTCCAGACTCAACCCGTTTATCCGTTATGCCGTGTTGCATAAAGTTATTGCTCTTAA
>JAZQVQ010000192.1:0-10132 GCA_045631825.1 Eubacteriales bacterium
CTCTTATTTGGCGAGAATTGAAATTCCAGAAAGTATTAAAGCAATCCCTGGCTCTTGTTTTTCTTATTCACAGCTTAAAAGCATCGACCTCGGAGATCAAATAACAACCATAGGGTCAAGCGCTTTTGTGGGTTGTACAAAGTTTGAAGAAGTTTCTATCGGAAGCGGTGTTACCAAAATAGACAATGCCGCTTTTTCGGGCTGTACTGCACTGAAGAAAATCACTTGCGAGGCTGTAACACCTCCCGCACTCGGAACTAATGTATTCTTGAGCGTACCGTACGACTGTATGATATACGTTCTCGAAGATAGTGTGTCGGCATACAAGGCGGATACGAACTGGGCGGTAAGATCGGACCATATATTTGCGAAAGGCTCTACACCAATATCATTTATCGTTGACGGATGGACTTGCGTAGCAGAAGAGGGTATGACTTGGGACGAATATGTTGGTAGCCCTTATAATACAAGAGACTGTGGTATTCACGATAATTATGTGACTTGGCTGGGTATGGACGAATATTGCATAACAACAGACGGCACGACATTTGTAACCAAAGACCAGCCCATAATACCCGACCATACTTACACTTCAAAACCAGCACCTTATGCTTTCACGTTTACGGTTGAGGGTGCAGGCTTACCGAATGGCTCAAATACCTATGTCCTTGTAGAAAGCAAAACATTCCAACAGCTCATTGAGGATAAGTTTGATGGCGGTGTATATTACAATGATGGCGGTTATGTAGGTTGCTATTGGCCTGAGGGAATACTCCACAAGAACAGTGAGAAAGTACTCGTAACATATCAGATACAGAACGGTGATGTATTTACCGTGGCTTAAAGGAGGTAGCACAAATGTTAAAAGAACAACATCCATACATTGACGAAAACGGCAACGAAAGACCCGAACTCATCAGGCATTATAGCGACGAGGGCAAGCGTCTTCTGCAGGTTGAGACAGGCAGAGAATATGACGAAGCAATAGACGTTTACCCTTGCCGATACACCTACGTTGAAACCGACAAATACGTTGAGTTGGACGGATTTGTTCAAAATGCAAAAACGCTTGCGGAATTGAACGATGCTGTCAACGCACTTAATATCTTGGGGGTGAGCTAAATGACTTGGACAGAAAAAGCACAGACAGTTCACGCAGAGACAAGAGAAGCCTTGCAGACAGTTTATGATGCACTCAATCAAGGACAACAGAAAAAGCTGTTAAAAGACGAAACAGTCAAGGCTTTGTTCGACAAATACGGCATTGTCGTGAACGAGTAAGGAGGGCATTACTTTGAAAATCGATTGGAAAAGAAAATTAATATCACGCAAATTTTGGATGGCTGTTGCAGGATTTGTAACGGGTTTGATTTTTGCGTTTAATGGTTCTGTGGAAATTGCTGAAACTATTTCGGGATGTATTATGTCGGGGGCTTCGGTTATAGCTTACATTATTGGAGAAGGAATTGCCGACTCTGCGAATGGGGGTAACAAGGATGGCTCTTGATCACAATGACATAATGGAATTGAAGAAAGTGTTTGATGATAGATACGTTCTTCAAAGTGATTGCAATGAAAAACAAGAAAAAATCAATAACAAACTTGCCAATGATGACAAACGAATTGATTTAATTTTAGCTGAACAAAAACAAATGAGAAGAGAAACCAAAAGCGGATTGAAATTCAATAATTGGCTTACGGCGGCGGTTCTTGGGGCGATTGTTGCGGCGGTTGTTGCGTTTTATTTCTTGACCGCTTGACAAAACCAAATCAATGTGTTATAATTCAATGGGGGATAGGGATGTACACCCGAAAGCAGTTACCTCGCTGTTTCCCCTCTTTCTAAATTTATGAGGTTGTGGAGGAAAAGAAAATGGCAAAGACTTGTGACGGATGCAAGAACAAGGTTTACACGGAAGAAGAAAAGATGCTCACCGTGCCCTATGTAGCTCATCAATCTGCGGCGGCTCGCCAAGAGAGACAAATTAGAAGAATGTGGATTGCGCTGATTGTGGCGGTGGCAATGCTGTTCGCTTCAAATATGGGTTGGCTGATTTATGAAAGCCAATTTGAGACTATTACCTACGAGCAAGACGGAGAGGGCATTAATAATGTTAATTATGGCGAACAAGGAGACTTGAATAATGGCACAGAAAGTGAAAATCAAGCGGAAGAAGAAGAATAATGCCAAAGGATTGAAAGTAAGAAAAATCAAAAGGAGATAGTGTTTTGTTTCTCCCCGACAACATTCCTATAATCTGCAATTTACCGAAAGATATTGAATTTGCAGATATATTCTTTTTGCACGATATTCACTTTGGCTCGGAGCTTTTCAATGAGCAGAAGTGGAAAGAGTTAAAAAAGAAGATACAAAACAATGAATTTGCTTATGTGTGTTGGATCGGCGATGTTATGGAAAACGCCATACCGAATAGCAAAGGCGATGTGTTTGCTCAAAAATATTCTCCTGCTCAGCAAAAAGAATGGGTGGCGCAAGAGCTGTTTGATTTGAGAAACAAAACGCTTTCGGTAGTTGCAGGAAACCACGAACACAACAGAACAACAAAGGTCAGCGGTCTTTATCCATTGTATGATATTTGTATGTTGGCAGGAGTTGACAAAAAATACCGAGATACCATTGCTTATTTGGATATAGGTGTTGGAACACGGAAAGATGCAAAGAAAAAACAAGTACATTATTTCGGGCAAACTCAACACGTATCAAGAGAAGCCAAAAACTACGGATATTCCGATTATACCGATGGCATAGATTTTTTTGCTTTTGGACACGACCACACACCGATTGACAGACCGAGAGCTAAAATGGTATTCGACCAACACAACAAAGTTGTATATAAGCGTAATATCGAGAATATAAATTGCGGTTCGTTTTGCAATTTTGGCGGCTATGGCGCAAAGGGAGCATATAGACCGCAAAGCGACAAGATGTATAAACTCCGCATTTTTGGTGGACAAAAGAAAATGGAAACAACGGGGTTCTATGTATGATTTTTTATGTGAGTTGTGAACAAAACGAAAAAGAAGTTACAAGAAACTTGCAAAAAAACGATATGGCGAATTGCTATGTAAATCCGTTGATTTTCTTGTCGCATCTTGATTTTGATAATTTTGACAAAGACGATTTGATGGAGTTGCGATTTGACATATTGCAAAATTGCGATAGATTAATAGTATCGGGCGCAATTTCGGACAATATGAGATTGGAAATAGATTTTGCTGAACTCGTGAAAATGGAGGTAATGCGGCTCGATGAATTTGGAGAATTACAACCTTTCACGGAGTGAGTGGGAGAAAGTTATTGACGAATACCTCATAGGAAGGAATTCCGAAAGAAACCGAAAAATGCTCAAAAGAAGATTGCTTGACGGCATAACCTATGAACGGTTGGCTGAAGAATTTGATATGTCTGTTCAAAATGTTTGTAGCACGATTTATAAGTGTCAAGATAAGGTTTTTAGGCATTTATAATAATTAAATAGTAAAAATTTAGCAAAAAGATGGTTATTCACTTGATTGTGAGTGACCGTCTTTTTTGTTATTATATGCCCAAGAGGTGATGATATGAATATTACAAAGTTTATTAAATCGCATAAAGAATTAAACGACCTTCCTTTCCTCGTGGTTTTTCGCACAATGCAAGTGTTGCGTGAAAAAGGTATGTTAAAGGGATTTGATGATGTGGATAGAGTATCTAAATAACCCCTTTGGACTTCGTGTAGGTGATTGTGTTATTCGTGCCATATCAAAGGCGTTAAATCAATCTTGGGAGAAAACATATATTGATTTATGCGTTCAAGGATTTATGCTCGGTGATTTGCCCTCATCGAATGCTGTGTGGAGTTCGTTCTTAAGGCATAAGGGATTCAAACGGCACACAATAGAAGATTGTCCTGATTGCTATTCAGTAGAAGATTTTTGCAAAGACCACCCGAAAGGCGTTTATGTGATTGGTACAGGAACACACGCCGTTGCCATTATCGATGGTTGCTATTACGATGCTTGGCAGAGTGGAAAAGAAACACCCGTATATTATTTTGAAAAGGAGACATAAAAATGGCTTATTATCCACCCTATTTTAACAGAGGAAATTATATTAACCCGATGCAGAACGCACCGCAGATGCCGATGCAGAATGTTCCGCAGATGGAATATCTGCAATATCAGCAGATACCGATGAGCCAACCCACGCCTACAAATGATATGATTTGGGTCTTGAATGAGAGTGAAGCAACCTCATTTCCCGTGGCGGTAAATAATTCAGTTGTTTTGTGGGATAAAAACAACCCTACAATATATATTAAATCAATGAACGCACAAGGCATTCCGTCTATGCGCGTCCTTGATTTTAGCGAAAGAACGCCCGACAATGCCCCAAAAACGCCCGTAGAGCATAAATGTCAATGCAATGGCAAGTTTGCTCCAATAGAAGATTTCAAACGATTACAAGAAGAATTTGAAGCATTACAAGAAAAGGTTGATGCATTAAATACAAAACCAACAACAAAATCAAAGAAATCGGAGGTTGAAAGCGATGGCTAATCCCCTTTTTAACCAATATGGAAATAGACCAAACAACCTTTTTTCACAGATTGTAAGAGATGCACGGCAATTAAGACAAACATTCAAAGGCTCACCCAAAGAAGAAGTGCAAAGGCTTCTTAATTCGGGAGCTATGAGCCAATCACAATTCAATCAATTTTCCCAAATTGCACAGCAAGTTATGCAAAGCGTGGGAGAAGATTTATAAAGGCTTCAAATCAAGAGCGTACGGCTTGATTTAGCAAATATATTTTAATTTTATAAGGAGAAAAAAATATGTACGAAAATACTCTTTCGGCGGCAGATGTTGCGGCAGTTACTCGCAACAATGATGGAAATGGTATGTTTGGAAACGATTGGGCGTGGATTATTATTCTGCTTCTTTTCGGATACGGCGGCAGAGGCTTCGGCTTTGGTGGCGGATTCGGCGGTGGCTATGGTGCGCCTTGTGCTACACAGGCCGATGTAAGAGCCGCAGTGGATCAGCAGACTCTTATTTCCAAAATTGACCAGCAGACCTATGGAATGGCTGACTCTTTCAACAGCCTCAACAACGCTATAATGGGTGGTTTCCACGGAGTTGACAATGCAATTTGCAACCTCGGCTATAATCTCACAAATCAGATTTCCGATTGTTGCTGCAAGACGCAGGGTGCGATTAAGGATGTCGGATTCGGCATTGAAAAGACCGCACTCCAAAACCGTTATGATGCACAGGCTTATAACTGCAATACGCTTCAGGCTATTGACAAGGTTGGCGACCGCATCATTGACTACCTCGCAAACGAAAAGGCACAGGCACTTCGTGATGAGAACTTCGCTCTCCGCCTTTCTGCTTCACAGTTGGCACAGAACGTGGCACTTCTTAACAAGCTCTCACCGTGTCCTACACCTGCATATTTCGTTCCTAATCCCAACTGTTGCTACAATGCCAATGTAACATATAGCAACGCTTGCGGATGCGGCGGTTTCTAAAATTAGATAAAAGATTGACTACTTTCGCATTTTGCGGATGTTCGGGCGATAAGGTTACTGCTCGATAATGACTTTCGGGGAGCAGACGGGCAAAAGTAGACGGATACTCCCCTCTATTTTATTATGAAAAGGAGATTTTATTATGGCGGCTGAATATAGCTATCCACTTTCGCAGATTGTTGCGGAAGATGAAAACATTTTATTTCTTGACGGAGATAGAGCTTGCACAAAAGGTCTTGTAACGCATAGAAGCGGTGCAGGCATATTCCGTCTCAAAGGCGCAGGAAATTCTTGTAAAACAATTTACCGCATAACATTCAACGCAAATATAGCGGTAGCGCCTGCGGCAGATGGTGGCGTTCTCGCTCCTATATCGGTTGCGTTGCAGGAAGATGGAGAAACCTTGACAAATGCCGTTGCGATTGTTACCCCTGCGGCTATTGGCGATTTTTTCAATGTTTCCGTTTCTACCTTTATTGTAATTCCTTGCGGTTGTTGCGTTACTGTTTCCGTAGAAAATATCAGCGACGGCACGGCAATAGAGGTGGAAAATGCAAATATTATCATTGACCGTGTAGCGTGATAGAAAGGAGAAAACACAATGAAACATCTTGAAAAATTGAAAGAGGCTCTTTGCGAGGAGCTTGACAAGTTTGGCAAGAGTGGCGATATTACCGTAAATTCCCTTGAAAAAATTCATAAGCTCACCGATACCATAAAGAACATCGACAAAATTATGATGCTCGAAGAAGAAGGCGGTTATAGCGAAGGATATATGGATGATGGTATGATGCACGGCAGTTCTTATGCAAGAGGTCGCAGATATGCCAAGCGTGATTCTATGGGCAGATATTCTCGTGATGGCGGTTATTCCGAAGATGATGATTATTCCGAGCGCAGAATGGGCAGAGGTTATTCAAGAGATGAAGCAACCGACCACCTTATGCGACAGCTTGGCAATATGATGGAAGATGCCGACCCAAAACAAAGGGAAACTCTCAAAAAGTGGATGAGAGAGTTGGAAAGGGATTAAGTCCACAAAATAGCGGTATAAAGTCTAAACAATTTGAAGATAGTCCACTCGGAAAACCGACAGATGCGTACAGCGAGATTGCCGACATCTTCCCTGCTTTACAAAAGTATAAAGACGAACACAACACCGCAAATTTACAAAAATTGATGGTTGAAATATTGGAGTTTTGCCGTTCGGTCTATGCAAGTACACGGAGCGAGGACGAAAGAAAAATTTACCACAATTTCATAGAAAAATTGAATAAATAATTTTTGGGGCGACGGAGAAATCTGTCGCTCTTTTTTTATTGCAAAAATATTTCAAAAAAATTTGAAAAAGTTTGTAAAAACCTATTGACAATGGTGCAGAAGTGTGTTATAATACAATCACAAAAGCAAGTTTCGTTGTATGGCGTACAAATCGAAAACAGCTAAAAGAAAGAAAAGAGGTATTAAAAATGAAGATCTTGAAAAACATCTTGAATTGGCTTATGCTGCTCGCAGGAGCAAAAAGCGAGTTGACCGATGAGGCGGTCAATGAGGGAATTTGTGATTTCGGCGGTCAAGGTCGAAATGAATTTGGAAAGTGAGGAATAAAAAAATGTATAAGTGTTTAGATTGCGGATGTGTATTTGATGAACCTATTTCGTGGAGCGAAAGCAGAGGCGAATATTGGGGTATGCCTTGTTCGGAAGAAGTTAGCGGATGCCCGTATTGTAAAGGAGATTATGAAGAAGCATATAAGTGTGAAGAATGTAACGAATTTTTCCTTGAAGAAGAACTGCACAGCGACCTTTGCGAAGAATGCGTGAAAAAGAAATTTTATAACATAGAAACGTGCTATAAAGTTGGTCGAGAATCAAGGTTGCATATAGAATTAAACGGTTTTTTGGCAAGTTTATTTAATGGTAACGAGGCAGAAATTGAATATATACTAATCGAAGAAATAAAAAAATCAGGGAAAATAACATTTGAGGATTTTGATAAATTCGCAAAAGACGGATTTGAGGAATTTGTTTGGATTGCAAAGGAGGTGAATAAAAATGAAAACATCAAAGGCTAACCGTGAAGATGTGAGAACAAACACATTGTCAATTATGTTGACAAATGCTCAAAAAGAAGCGATAGAAAGAGAAGCAAACAAGATAGGACTTTCAATGTCCGCTTGGGCGAGAATGGTTCTTGCGGAGAAAATCAACCAAAAGTAAAAAAATTAAAAGAAAGAATGAGGCAAAAACTTATGGCAAATTTTGAAAGCGGAGTGAAAGGGTACGTTAAAGCACAGGCGGCAATAACGGTATATTTTCCCATAGATTTCAAAGACAGAACAAAGATAGCTTGCAAGCATTGTCCGTATTTGTCGAGCAATGAGAGAATGTGCCAGCTTAACAAACAGCCCGTGGCGTTCCCAAATCAATACGTTGGACAAATGTGTCCATTAGAGGAGGTAGAAACAAATGTGTAAAGAAATTAGAGAAAAATTCCAAGAACTTTATTCGCTCGATGTCAACAAGTATGTCGAGAAGAAAAACGACTTGTCTTATTTGTCTTGGGCGTATGCGTGGGCGGAGTTCAAAAAGATTTATCCCGACGCGACCTATGAAGTAAAGAAAGACGAACAAGGAAGATGCTATTTTGGAAATGAAAATATCGGATATATGGTTTATACAACTGTAAGCGCAGGCGGATTAACCTATGAAATGTGGCTTCCTGTTATGGATGGAGCTAACAAGTCGATGAAGCTCAATGCGTACACTTATCAAACCAAATATGCCGAAAAAACCGTTGAGGCAATTTCAATGTTCGATATCAACAAGACCGTTATGCGCTGTCTTGTAAAAAACCTCGCTATGTTTGGTCTTGGTCTTTATATCTATGCGGGCGAGGATTTGCCCGAAGATATTAAAGAATATGTTTGCGCCGATTGTGGAAATACAGTTGACGGAGCGATGGCAAAGAGAACAGAAAAAGCGTTTGGAGTTACGCTCTGCAAAGAGTGCGGATTAAAAAGAAGCGAAAGCAAAAAGGAAAATTAAAAATGAACAAAGTAATCTTAAAGGGTAGGCTTACAAGCACTCCCGAATTGAAGCAGACACCCAACGGCGTTGCCGTTACCAAATTCACAGTAGCGGTTAATCGCAGATTTGACCGTGAAAAGACGGATTTTATAAACTGCGAAGCGTGGAGAAACACGGCTGAGTTTGTCGCTAAATATTTCAGCAAGGGTAAAGAGATAACTATCATTGGAGAGATTCATATTGACAAAAGCGAGAAAGATGGCAAAACAAATTACTTCACAAATGTAGTTGTCGATGAGGCTGAATTTTGCGGTAACAAATCAGATGGCGCAGAAACAAAAGGAGAAATGACAGAAGGTGCTCCAAATATGGTTGAAATAGGAGAAGATGACCTTCCCTTTTGACGCATTTTAAGGCGGTTTTAAGCGGTTTTGTGGTGTGGGGGTATAAATACACATCCCTATACCACAAATCGCAATACAAGCAAAATTTGGGGCATTGTGGAGGGTTTAAGTGAACTATAAACAAATATATGCCATAAAGAAAGCAAACGAAGAAAGAATTTTGAAGGTCTGCCCGAATTGCCCGAATACAAGCGGAATTTATTTCTTGTTGAGAGAAGAAAATGGGTTTAAGTTTGGGTATATAGGAAAAGCAAAGCATTTGCTTGATAGGCTCGGTTCTCATTTATCGGGAAGAAAGCAACACATTGACAGGTCTTTGTTGGCTCACGGTCTTTGGAGCGAAGAAAACCAAACAGGGTACAGGGTGCATTTTCTTGAATATCCCGAAGAAAAGCTGAATGAAATGGAGCAACTTTATATTAAAAAATATGCCAATGCAGGATACCAACTTCGGAATGTAGAAAGCGGAGGAAACCTCGGCAAAACCGATATTGGAGAACGCAAGGCGGCGAGGGGATATTATGACGGCTTGGAGCAAGGCAGAAAAAACACGCAAAGGTTTATTGCCGACCTTTTCTCAAAACATCTTGATTATAAGCCGAAGAAAGAACCGCCAAACGCATATCAAAAGCGAGCTATGGAAAAATTCAAGGATTTTTTGGAGGGCGACAATGAATAAATATGCAGTATACGAACGCATCAAGGCAGAAATCGCACGGACGGCGAAATCGGAAGAAGAATATGAGCGTAGGGTTAAGGCGTTAGCGAGGAAATTGAAAATATGAATGTTAAATTGATAAAATATCCGTCTATGGAAGATTGGATGTTCTGCTTGACAAATAGGGAAAAGTGTGGTATAATAAAGAAAAAGGTTGATAGTATGACGGTGCTTTCAATCTGAAAGAGAATATTATTAGCCTTTTGAGCCTGTATGCGGACGGTGCCGTCACACCCGAAGTGTACAGGCATTTTTATACCATAAGGAGATTATTATGCGTATAGATGCAGTACAAACAATAAAAGACCGCTTGACAATGCACGAAGTGTTAGAGCGTTATGGTTACACGGCAGATCGAAAATGGTTTATCTGTTGTCCGTTCCATAATGAAAAAACACCGTCAATGAGGATTTATGAGAAAGATTATCATTGTTTTGGTTGCCAAG
>JAZQVQ010000193.1:0-14434 GCA_045631825.1 Eubacteriales bacterium
TTAAACCTAAATGATTCTCTCGCATATCCATTATAACAGATAATTTGAATTCTGACGAGTAGGTTTTTAAAAATTGCCCTTTCTTTGCCATAAAAATATGCACCTCCAAAAGTGTCTAACTTTTGGGGTGCATATCATTTTCCCTTTTACGTTATTCTCCATTATTGTATCAAGCATGGCAAGTGCCATATCAAAATACACATTCCATTCATTCTTTTCGGTTTTAATTTTAATATTTTCAATTTTCATCACAGTTGCATACCTCCAAAATTTCAAACAATGATTTTTCCGTTTAATATTACATTTTTAATTGAAAGTTCCTTATCAAAAACAACTATATCAGCAATGTAATTGTTTTGTACTTCCCCTTTATTATTAAGTCCAAGAATTTTTGCAGGTGTCGATGTTATCATCTTTACAGTATCAAAAACCGACAAGCCATAATGTCTGACACCATTTTTTAAAAGCATCGACGTTGTTGCTATACTTCCGGCAAAAAAACTTCTGTCAGGCAGTTTTGCAACACCGTCTTCAATTATCACCCGGTTTTCAGGAATCTTTTCGCCAAGCCAGCTTTCTTTGACATCTGTACCTGCTGGTCTTAGTGCATCTGTAACAAAACAAACCTTATCTGTACCTTTAAAATTTTAATTGCAAGTCTTAATGCATCCACGGCTGCATGTTTTCCGTCTGCTATCAGTTCAACAGTGGCGTTATCATTCAGGTACGCCGCCTCGATTACCCCTGCTTTTACAACTTGATTTATCTTCCTTACCGATGGTGTCGCACTATACAGATGTGTTATATGCGAAAAACCATTTTCCAATGCCCACAGTGCAACATCACTTGTTGCATCGCTATGACCTATGGATAATTGAACATTATTTTTCAGCATCAATTTTGCAAACTCACCTATATTATCAATTTCGGGTGCTGCCGTAATTCTTTTAATTACGTCCTTACCCTCCTCAAGCAAGACTCTTGTCTCATCACAATTCGGCGAATGGATGAGATGCTCCTTATGTGCACCTTTTTGATTTTTTGAAATATATGGTCCTTCAAGATGAATTCCATGGAAATTCGGGCACTTATCAATACAGTTTTTATATGTCCTTATGAACTATACAATTTTTTCAAATTCGCAAGTGACTGTGGTGGGAACCATTGTGGTTGTCCCGTTTTGCAAATGAATATGTGATATTCCCTCAAGTGCCTCAGGCGTACAATCCATAAAATCATAGCCGCCTCCACCATGAAGGTGTATATCTATAAATCCCGGAGAAACATACATTCCGTCTGCATCAATTTCCACGCAGTTATCCGGAATTTCCTCGTTAAAGTCTATATCCTTTATAACACCGTCTTTTACAAAAACACTACTTTTAACTATTTTATCCTTTAATATTGTATTTCCGTTTTTTATAAGCAAACTTTCCATAATACATTCACCCTATCATTTTTCAGAACTGAAAATGTCCTCACAAATCCCATAATCAGCATATTCAAAAATCCGTGCATTTTTATCTGTATTAATCGCAATTACTATATCGGCACCCTCTATAGCACAAGTATGGTGGACCGCACCCGAAATACCGATAGCTATATATATTTTTGGGCTGATGGTTTTTCCAGTCAGACCAACTTGCATTTCGTACGGAGCTTTATTCATATCCACAAGTCCTCTCGACGCCCCTACCTCAGCTCCAAGCTTATCTGCAAGTGCGTACAACTTATCAATATTGTCAGCAACACCTCTGCCACCTGAGACTATTATATCTGAGCTTTCACTTTTTGTTCTGACAGTAGCCATCTGTGGTTTTGTCATACACATAATTTTTGCAATTACATTCCCCCCCTGTGCCGGTCTATACATCATAAGAGTCCCGTTTTCCGCCTCTAGAAGTGTACAATCAGCACAAAGTCCCGTTTCAAGTATTGCTGCAGTAACGGGTGCATTCTTCCTTCCGTTTAAATCGGCATTCCATAAAATAACCTCAGGTTTATGCTCAAGTGCCATTTTTGCAATTTTCTGAGGGCTGGCATTTTCTATCAAAACTACGTTTTCAGCAACTTCTTTGGCTTTTACTTCAACTTCTTTCCCTATTGCCCATACACTTTTTAACTTTTCTTTATGTTGTTGTTCCTGATGGTCCATTTTTATATTCTTTAAATTATCAATTAATTCAAAAAGGTCTGAAAAAGATATAAACTTACATTTTCTTTTTCCCTGGACATTTTCAAAAGTTTGAAGGACTCTTGTTGGTGAGCCTTTAAGTCCGCAACGAGTTATATCGCATCCGAGTACCGTATTATTCCAGACTTCAATTTCTGATTGTCTGGAAAAAATGCTTGGAAAACGAAGTATGTAACTTTTCTCCACTGTTACAAGTGCAGGAAGTTTGCACCTTTCATCTCCTGCTCTTGTCTTTGCACAAACATCATCATTTTCTACGCTTACATCAATTGCATTTGTAACAAGTTTAATGTCAAGCATCTGTGACAGCATAGGACCCACCTGAGCCGTATCGCCATCAGTACTTTGTCTTCCGCACAAAATCAAATCACAGGGTATTCTTTTAATTGCAGTTGATAAAATATACGATGTCGCAAGAGTATCCGAACCTGCATAAAGAGAATCGCTTACAAGTATTACCTTTGCACCTATTCTTGTAAGTGGTCTTAAAACCGATGCAGTACTTTCAGGGCCCATAGACACAACTGTAACATCATTCGAAAGGCTCAATGCACATTCCAAAGCAGACATATCAAAAGGATTAATTTCACCTTTTATTACTTTAATGCACACCAAAATTTTCATACAAAATCTCCATTATATATTGGTTCCAAAGCCTTTTGAATTGCTTTATACCTTTTAAAAATACTTTTATATTTAGCAGTATTCTCTGTATTTGGTTCCGTCTTTGAAACAACCTCATTACAAACCGAAACTGCCTCTTCCGGACCTTCAAAAACTCCTGTTGCAACTCCTGCAAGCATAGCACTTCCAAAGGATGAATCTGCATATTTCATTTGAATTAAATTTATTCCAAGTGCGTCGGAAATCATTTGTCTCCAAAGAGGGCTTTTACCTCCGCCTCCTATTATTACAGCACTCTCAGAATGTTCTATATTAAAGTTATCGAGCGTTGTTTTACAATCAAGCATTGACATCGCAACACCCTCAAGGACAGCCCTTACAAAATGTGCTTTTGTATGTGATGCTCTTATTCCTACAAAATCGGCACACAATTTAGGATTGGCATAAGGGGTTAATTCCCCATTCAAATATGGATGAAATGTAAGTCCGTCAGCTCCTATCGGCACACTTTCTGCCAATTCATCAAGCTTATCGTACTCTCCTCCGAATGTATCCCTGAACCATCTGTATGATGCGGCACAAGACTTGGTTGCCGTTCCGGGATAAAACAATCCGTCAATCACGTGAGAGTAATTAATCAGATTTATATCGGGATACGGTTTATCGGTCACGACACAAATTCTTCCTGCCGTTGCAAGCTTTAATGTCATCGCACCTTTTTTTACCGCACCAGATGCAAATACTTCCATAACTGTATCAGTTGTTCCACAAAGCACTGGCGTTCCTTCACAAAGTCCGCAAAGCTCTGCCGCTGATTTTGTGACTTTACCTGTAATATCCGTCGGTTTTACTATCTTTGGCATAATGCTTGTGTCGATATCCAGACAACCACAGAGTTCCTTACTCCAGTTCATTGTATTTATATCAAACATCATAGAGCCTTCTGCCTCGATATAGTCGGTTACGTAATCACCTGTAAGGAAATGACGTACATAATCCTTGGCAAACATGATTTTCTTTACTTTTTTCCAATTTTCAGGCTCATTATTTTTAATCCACATTAGTTCGGGCAGTGTCCATATCGTACCCGGATTATGAAGCACCTGTTTTTTGATTATGGGCAAAAAGTTTTCCGTCAGGTATTCTACCTCTTTGATACTTCTTGTATCTGTCCAATAAATTGACGGACGGATTATTTTAAAATCCTCGTCCATAATCACAGCGGTATGCGTTGCCGCGTCAAGACAAACTGCGGCAATACACTCCGGCGACACTTTGCTTTTCTGCAGCACGCTGCATATATTTTCACATGTTGCCTTTACCCAATCTTCCGGATTTTGTTCAACAAAGCCGGGCCTTGGATAATATGTGGCATATTCTGTTGTACTGGTAGCACAAATAGTACCATCTTCACTTAAAAGTGTTGCCTTTGAAGCTCCCCCGCCAAAATCAATCCCAAGCAAATATTTCATACTAAATCCCTTTTACATTTAATATTTTTATGGTCTGCATATAAGAATCTCGCCCGCACCGTTAAAACAAAGCTTTTTTTCTTGTTCGGATATAAAAACTCTGTTTCCACGGACTAACTTTATTCCATTTGCAGTCACGTTTCCGTCTACAACCACGGCAATACCATATGAATCCATAAGGTACTCAAGCTTTCCTAACACATTAATCTGATTCAACCTGAATTTATCACAGTTTACAAGTTCAAACTCGTTTTCACCGATTCTTTTTACTTGTCTGAAGTATTTACGGCGAGTTGTTTCTTTATCACAGCCATCATAATGGAAGCAATCGAACATTTTTTCAAAGCCAAGTCCACAGTGAAGCTTCTGTTCGTTAAGAACAACTCCCGAGGGTGTAACCCTTTCCGGAATAACCATAAGATCCGTCGGTTCCTGCAATTCTGCCAAAAAGCAATTTTTTCCTATAGCATGAGGAACTCCGCCGTCTACGAAAATAAAGTCGCCTTTATTTACTGTGAATTTATGAAGACAATCAAGCATTTTCTCTACATCCTGGCTTTCAAACAAGGATTTCCAATACTCCTTTGTTATGCCTTCCTTAAAACCGATATAGACTTCTCCACCGTCATTCAAGATATACCAACATTCAGTTTTTCCATACTGACTGTTAAAATGTTCCTTTGCAAAACTCACTGTCGGATGAACCTGAATAACAAGTCTTTCCGCCGAATCAAGCAACTTAAACAGCAAAGACATACTTTGTCTGTTACCAATCATTTGTAACGGATTTTTTTCAATCAGTTCTTTCAATAATTCGCCGTTTTCGGTTATACTAAGCCCCTCGTTTTCAACATCTCTTCCCGGATTGAATGCCTTAGTCACAGAAGCCAGCCAATCCTCCGGAAAACTTGAGACTTGCGGGTTTTCTTTATTTTCAATCAAATCAAGGTTTTGTCCGCCATAATAAGCTCTGTAAACCCTTGTGGGTAACAACTTAAAAATCATATCAAAGAAACAACCTTTCTTCTATCAAATCTCCATATAAAAAGTTTCTATTTTATTTGGGGAAATTTCAAAACTAATACTATTATTTTCAAGCTGTAATTGCGAAATCTCCTGTTCTGCAAGATTTGCTTTTGACAACTTTCTGATATTTGTTTTCATAAGCAAAGTACACTGTTCGCTTGTTTCTTTAGGATTGTACACACGCAAAACAATTCCTTTTCCATTTTCGGATGGCTTTACTATGCTTACACATACTTTTCCCGATACCTCAAACAAGCTTGACGAGTAGCAGCCCTTTTCCGCTATCACATTTGAATAAGTCTCAAACATATTCTTTTTCATATCGTCAAGGGCAGCAAAATCGGTTTCGGTAGTCAGTGCATAACGGAAAGTATGAGTACCCTGCAGCTGAGCTTTTTCGTTAGGGATATTACCCCACATTATTCTTCCAAAGCTTCTGAGCATTGTTACACAAATTACGCCGCTTTTACTTACACCACACTCATGTATTCCTGCCTTGCTGACAAAAGAAAGTCCACTTTCTTTATTGTTATCCTTCACGCAGATAATACCACTTGTATTCTTCTCATAGGCTTCGGGCTCTGCAAAGTTTGCTCCATCGTTTGTTATGGCTCTGTTACGCTTTACAAATGTAAACGCCTGAGATGCAAAATAGCTTTCTCCCTCTATTTCCGTCGGAAATTCCATTCTGAGCCTATGATCCTTTATTCTATTATCAACAACCGTTTCAAATTCTACGGCTTTACTGTCTTTTTTGAGTGTGATATCAGAAACAATTTTAAGCACCGAATACTCATCTGCTCTTGTGAGAGCAGAATAATCCGCTTGTTTGGGAACATTCAGATACTTTGTCACTCTGAATGTAGTTACCAAAGGACCGTTTCTTAAAATTTCGACAGTCGTCTGCGAACCTTTTGAAGATACAATACGATTTTCCGACAACGGTCTTTCCGAAAACCATCCGTTTCCTATTTCTCCGTCATCTGTAAAGGTATTTAGCCCTTTATATTCTTTTCCGGTTTGCTTATCGAAAATTGTAACACTTCCATCGGTCGTAATCTGAAGTTTCAAATATTTATTTTCAGCCGTCAATTCCCCGTCTGAAAGTGTTTTTACGCATATTGAAGGCTTCTTTGGTACAATGTTAAACACTGTTTTTCCAAAAGCTTTAAGCTCGCCACATATCGCAACAACATACTTATCTCTGCCGGGCTCATAAGGTTTATTGCTATTATAGCAATTCTTTTCAATGCCCATGAGCTGATATGGAACACAATTTCCGTTTTCATCGAGAATATCAAATGCATAATACTGCTGATATCTTGCGTTATCCGTGAGCTTATTTTCCCATTCTTCATCAAACAACAGCTCTGTAAAAAATAAACCCTGATACTTTTTTGCAGAATAATTCATTACAGATATGCAATATTCTTTTTCACGTTTACCGGAAATTCTATCCTCAAAGTCACTTCTCATCGCAGACGCTATTGATTTGACCTGTGAATATCTATATGCCATATCATCATGTACAACATCAATGGAACATCCGCAGATTGAATCGTGCGGCTGGTTTTTAAGAAGGTACTTACAAGCAAGCTGATAGAAAGCAGGATTTAATTCTATTCCCATCAGTTTTGCCATAACAAGCATAGGTGAAAGCTTATTTTCAAGCAAGTTTTCACACACATCATTTTCATATTTCAGCGGATAATAGCTTGAAATTGAATGTGTAACAGCTCTGAAGTGTTCCGGTGTTTTTCCTGTAGTGATAAGCTCTCCCGTTACACACGGCAATGAATCCTTGATTTTTTCCGCTTCGCTTATAATATTTTCAAGTCCCTCAATCATTTCATATTTATTTGAGAGATTATCTTTTGCTTTAAGGAATTCAGAAGTATTGGAACTGACATCAGCGTGGTCATCGGTATAAAGAAGAATTGTAAGGCCTGTTTTATCCTCATTTTCTTTCAAAAACTCTTCTATTGACGCTTCCTTATCCTCTTCCTGATTAAACTTTCGATACAATGTGGCATACTGCTGATTATAGCCGAAGCATTCACTTCCGTCAGGAGCTTTCCACAAAAAGTTTCTGAAGCTTTTATCTTTATCGCCAAGTCCTCGTCCAAGATACACGCACTTTATCCCAAATCCGTTTAAAATCTGGGGCATCTGTGCTATATGCCCGAAAATATCATTCATATAACCATATTTCCAAGCCTCTGCTTCATATTTTTCAGCTTCAGCCTTACCAACCAAAAAGTTTTTGATTAAACTTTCCCCTGAAACCAGAAGTTCATCAGGCATAATATACCAAGGCCCAACTTTTATTTTTCCGCTTTTTATAAGCTCTGCAAGTTTCTCACGTTGGTCGGGCTTGATTTCCAGATAATCCTCCAGAACGATAGTCTGACCATCGAATGTGAATACATCAATTTTTCCGTTTTCCAGGTTTTCAATAATATGATCCGTCACCTTTACAAGATCATATCGGAAACTTTGAAAAGGCTTATACCATTCTCTATCCCAGTGAGTACTGATTGTCCAAAAAACTTTCATACTATAACAATTCCTTTTTAGTACATTTTTATGTTTGATTACAGCCACTTATGGTCCGGATCGGTTGTCATAAAGAATCCTCTGTCCTCGCCCGCCATTATCCAGAGATAATAACTGTCATATCCGGGAACTGCATGGAAAGGATGATAACCTTTTGGGATTTCAACAAAATCTCCGGATTTAACCGTATATGTTTCGTCAACATCCTCTTCTAAGGTATACACCTTTTGTATTCCAAAGCCTTGCGGTTTTTTAAATTCATAGTAGTAAATTTCCTCAGTTGCAGCCTCAGTCGGCATATTATCATCATCGTGCTTGTGAGGAGGATAGCTTGACCACTGTCCCCCCTTAACGTACGCTTCACCGATATAAAGAACTTTTGCATCAACTCTTTCATCAAGAATAAAGTGTGCTTCTCTTTCCCAACCGGGTTTTCCAAGATTTTTTATAACAACATCCTCAGGATTGATAATTGCAGGCTGACATTCCTTGTCTGACGGGGATTTTGCCACTGCAATCTGAACTTCACCCACTGCCGTAATTGTAAAAGGTCTATTTGCCGGCACATAGATACAAGTTGCAGCACCATCGAATACATCTTTTCTTTTTCCTGCATTTTCGAATGCAAAGCCATCTCCCTTTACTGTACATTTGCCACCCAGAATAACAAGTGCGTATTCCTTATTTTCTTCTCTGTATGACTTTGTATCATTATCAGCAAGTCTTAACATATCCATTTCGACTTTTTGACAAAAGCTATCCTGTGATTTGAAAATTTCACACTTACCAAACTTTTTATTCCAACTTCTTTTATACATTTATTCCACGCTCCTTTAAAAACTCAACTGTTTGTTCATAAGTGGGCACACTGTTTCTTGCACCGATTTTTGTACACTTCAATGCCGATACTGCACTTGAGAAAACGCACGCATCATAGTAATTGTACCCCAAAGCCACACAAAATGCGAACGCCCCGTGAAATACATCACCCGAGCCGTTTGTATCAACTGCATCTACTAAAAAGGCAGGATAGCTCTTTATATTTTCTCCATCATATATAATTCCGCCGTGCTTTCCCTGTGTAACAACAACAACTTTCGGAGAATATTTTTCAAATAGAATTTTTGCCGCTTGCTCTGCCGTTGTTGCTCCGGTGTGTCCAAGCGAAAATTCCTCCGACGGAATTAAAATATCGGCATATGGCAAAAGCTTTTCAACGCCCTCGTACAAACCGCCTGCATCATACAAAACCTTTGTACCGTTTTCTTTTGCAATTTCTACTGCCTGCAAAGTCGCCTTCATTTCATTCCCGTCTATCATGAGAATTTCAGCATTCTTCACGGCATTTTTTTGTTTATCGTTAAGATTCCATTCAGGAATAGTACCCCGATGAAAAACACACGTCCTTGACTTGCTCTCCTGCGACAGCAATACAAACGACGAAAACGAAGTATATCCCGATCTTACATCTACACAATCTGTTGATACACCATATTTTTCAAGGTCGGATATTAAAAATTTACCTGCCCCATCATCTGTAAGTACGCCTATATAAGCACAATCTAATCCAAGCTTTGAAGCCGCAACGAGTCCCGTTGCACACGGACCTCCGCCACTTTGAACTATGGTATCCGCTTTTAGTTTTGTGTCCTCATTGGGGTAATCCGGCACAGTGATAAGTATATCACACACATTTGCACCTATTCCTACAATCTTGCTCATATCTTATGCCTTTCCGTCTGCACCTACAAGTTTAATTTTATCAATCGCAAGTTTTTTAACTGTCTCGATAGGGTGTTTCATAAACAGGTCAATCGCAAGGCTTCTGTTTGCGTCTTCAAGAGTCTCTTTAGTTCCCTCTGCAAACGCACAACATACATCCGTCCCTATATTCATTTTACGGATGCCTGCCTTGATTGCCGCTTTAACCTGCTCGCCGGGTATTCCCGAGCCACCGTGAAGAACAAGCGGAATTCCATCTGTAGCTTTTCGGATTGCCTTCAATCTGTCAATATCAAGCTTTGGTTCTTTCTTATAATGTCCGTGTGCATTTCCAATAAGTACGGCAAGGCAGGTAACGTCTGTTTTCTTTACAAAGTCAGCCGCTTCATCGGGATCTGTAAACTCATCCATAGCCTCGTCATTTACACTTCCGATATGTCCAAGCTCACCTTCAACTGTTACATCAATTGCTTTACATATATCAACGATATGCTTTGTATTTTCAACATTTTCGTCAAAAGAATGTACAGAACCATCATACATTATACCGGTTGCGCCCCATCTGAGTGCTTTCTGCACTTCCTCTTGTGTAGCACCATGGTCAAGGTGGAAGCATATCGGAACGCTTGCCTTTCTTGCTGCTGCGACTATTGCAGGACAAAGGTAATATCCTACTTCCTGATTCAAAAGTCTTGGATACACCTGTATTATAACAGGAGCCTTTGCCTCCTCAGCCGCTTTTGCAACACCCATAACGGTTTCGGTATTGTACACATTAAATGCAGGAATAGCAAATCCGCCTTTTTCCGCCATATCTATTATTTCTTTAAGATTTACAAGCATTTTAAAACTGCCTCCTCAAGTTTCATAAGCTCTATGTTTTCAGGCTTTGTCTCTGAAAGAAGAACATATTCTGCTGGGCTTTCTGTTACAAGTATTTCGGCATTCACATTTTTAGCATTTATCCATCTGTTTTGTGCTACCATTTTCATAACAGACGACATATATTCATTCATAATGAGATTTCCTGCAAGCATCGTATGTTTACGATTCAAAAGCATTTCATTTACTTGTCCGCAAGCAGACAAAATTTCCCTTACAGGCTCAGTTTCTTCCAAGTCTCTTGCAAGATGCGGGTTATCCTGAGGAGTAAATTTAAGGCCACTGTTTCTAAGTACAAGCTTATTCTCTTTAATAAGCTGTGCAACAAAAGAAGTAAATGTCACAACTTCTGCTTTTAACTCTATTCCCCACTCTTTATACTCACGCATCATAACCTTTGCATCTGCCGGGTCATAGCATATCACCTTTTTATAGTTTGACAAAACTTTTGCACAATTTTCCATAATTGCCTTGGTTTCAGCAGCTGCACCAATCAAAAAGTCCATTGAATAACCACTGTTAGGTTCATCCTTAAGCACAGTGAAGTTTACGTCAGCTTTTTTCAAAAGCTCGATTGCTGCCTTTGCACACCCTTTTGCCCGTGTATCTTCACCAAGGAACAAAAGTGTATCACTATCTTCAAATTCGGGCATAGTATTTTTAATCTCTACACCACAAATATTTCCTGTTTTTTGAAGATTGTTTATCATATCAATAACGTATGCCGGCAGTTTTCCGTCGAGTGCAGCACCGAGTCTTGCCTCTTTTGTAAACATGACAGGATCCCAGCCAGTAACACAGTCTGTCATACATCCGCCGCAAAGTGAACATTCATAAACGTTATTGATTACATCATCTGAATATTCTATTGCATCACGCATAACAAGTGAAAGTCCAAGTGCTCTTGCTCTTGCTGTGTTTCTTTCAAGCCCTGTGGCGTTTCCTATCGGACACACGTGGTGGCACATCCAGCAAAAACGACACGAGTCTATATGTTCTCTTGATTTTTGTGTAAAGTTCATATTATTCCCCTCCAATTACAGTCCAAGCTTAAACGGATTCATAATTCCGTTAGGGTCAAGTTGCTTCTTAATTCCTTCAAACACCTGCATTGCTGGCCCATACTGCTCTTTCATAAGTCTGCCAAGTTTGATACCTACGCCGTGATGGTCATTTACAACACCGCCGTTTGCAAGAGCTGTTCTTACGCCGCAATTCCAGATTTCCTGATGAAGTCTGAATGCTTCGTGCGGATCTTTCGGCACTTTATCGCCATCTACTATAAATCTGTCGTAAATCATACAACCCCATTCATACCAATGCGAGAAGTGTGCAATAAATTTTGCCTGTGGGAAATTTGTTTCAATAGCTTTTTTCATTTCCCAATATATTTTTTCAATCTTATCATAAGGAGCTATCGTATCCATTGTACCGTAACACTGCGGAAGGTCCATCATATGTCCCGGGTAGAAGAATGTAATCTTTTCTTTCCACCACTTTTCTCCATACTCTGAGCCAAGGTCTTCTGCACCGTACTTACCAAAGGTTTCAAGAAGTATTTTCATCTCAAGGTCAGCGATTTCCTTTACTCCCTCGATTGCAATATTCATAAATGCACCGGGCTTTTCAACACCGACAATCTTTTTGATGAGTGAAGCAGTTTCCGCCTCATCATAAAGACGCATTACAGATGGTTTGAATTTCTGCAAAAGCTCTCTGCCTGCATTAAACGCATCTGTCATATTGTGGAAGAGGAAACCTCTGAACTGTCTTGATTCGGGTTGCTCGTAAATTCTCATCTGTGCCTTTGTCATAACGCCAAGAGTTCCCTCAGAGCCGATAAATATCTGGTTGAGGTCAGGACCCGCTGCGTGCTTAGGTACGGGCGAAGTTTCAATAATATCACCGTTAGGAAGAACTACTTCCATCTGCATTACCATATCGTCTATCTTTCCATACTTTGTAGAGCAAACCCCTATACCTCTGTGTGCAAGGAAGCCACCAACCGTTGAACAGGTAAGTGATGACGGGTAATGCATTGTTGCATAGCCCTTTTCATTTGCTGCCCATTCAATATGCTTGTATATTGCACCGGTTCCACACTCTATGTACATTCCCTGCTCATTTATGCCGTAAATTTGGTTCATTCTCTTTGTATCAAGCACAATACCGCCACAAACGGGAATTGCTCCACCCTGAGAACCACCACCTGCACCCCAGGTTGTTACGGGAACTTTATAGTAGTTTGCAATTTTTAAAACCGCCGAAACTTCCTTTGCATCCTTCGGTGCAACAATAAAGTCACCCTCGGGCATTCTAAGTCCTCTGTCCGCCCACATTCTTGATAGCCAGAAATAGTCTACGCTATGTGTGAGCTTATCAATTGTTCTTGTTGAACAATTTTCTCTCCCTACTGCATCCTCAAGCTCGGTTGCAATAACATCAAATAAAAAATCTGTCATTTTACTTCTCCCTCGTCTTTAAAAATTTAATCAGTAATGAAATAATTTGAAAATTATTTATTTTTACTATTACTAAACTAATTATAACATAGGGATTTTACAGTGTGAATATAACTAATTCTCATATATTTATAATTTTTTATCATCCTAAACAGCTGATGCATACACAAATTCAAATTGGTGTAAACAAAATTCATAAACAAAAAGAAAAGGCATATCATAGGTTGCTTGTCATAAGAATGTTACCCCCCTCGATGAAATTTAACGAGGGGGTTGCTATATTTCAACGGATACAAGGTAGTAGAAGTCGCAGCAAGGCGATTAAAAGTGCCCAACTTCCATTTAAGAAGTTGGGCAAAGTACACCATTTATTTTATATTAGAAGTTTACAACCTTTGCTGCACTTTCGCTATCAACGTAGAGTATGAAGTCTGGGTGAGTTTTGAGAAGTGTGGAAGGAACCATATTGGTTGTTTCGGTTGTCTTGAGAGTTTTTTCAATAGCTTCTGCCTTTACAGCATACGGAACGCAGGAAACAATCTGCTTGCACTGCATAATCTGGTATGTTGTCATGGACACTGCCTGCTTCGGTACATCATCTATTGTAGCAAACCAGCCTTCACCCATCTGCTGCTTCTTGCAACGTTCATCAAGGTTTACAACAATATAGGCTTCCTTTGTATCAAAATCTGCAGGCGGGTCGTTGAATGCGATATGACCATTTTCACCGATTCCGATAAGACCTATATCAATGGGTGCTGAACGAAGTTCCTTTGTAAGAGCCTCGATACCCTCTTTTGTTCCGTCAACAAAATGTACTCCTGCAAGAGTACCTACCTTATCAACAAAACGTTCCTTTAAATACTTTCTGAAACTTGCCGGATGTGTATCGGGCAAATTAACGTATTCGTCAAGGTGGAACATTTCAACACATTCCCACTTTATACCCTTTTCCTTTGTAAGAGCCTCGATTGTATCAAACTGAGAAGCTCCTGTTGACAACACTATTCTTGCGTGTCCGTTTTGTTCAATACACTTTTTAAGCTCGTTTGCAACGTGCTTTGCCGCACTCTTTCCAAGTTCGTATCTGTCTTTACAAATTCTTACTTCCATCTTTTTTCCCTTTCATATTTGATTTGTTTTATGACTTTCCGCATATATCAAATATATTATAAAGTGCCTTTTCAGATAAGTCAATGTATAAAATTGCTTTTTTCTGGACAATATTGCACTCTATCATATTTTACATTTCAACTTATATCGGGATTTTTGATTAAAAATATCATTATTTTGCACTAATCAGAAAAAATTTGAAAAGATGTCAGAGCAATTTGATTACGGTATGAGTATTTAAAAAAAACAGCAAGGTCAAAGAAAAGTTATCTATCTTTTCTCCACACCATTTTATTAACAATTCCTGTATACGACTGAATTATTTTAACAACCTTTGTTGAAACGTTTTCCTCGATATAATCAGGTACGGGAATACCATAATC
>JAZQVQ010000194.1:0-4518 GCA_045631825.1 Eubacteriales bacterium
ATTAAATAACTATTGAAAACAATAATATTTTGGTATATAATATATATGGGTATTTATTTAATTTATAAAGTGAGGACGTATATGAAAGAAAGAGTTTTTTTGGGCATTTCCCCCGAAAAGCAATCTATAGTGTTTGGAGACCTGGATTCAAACGTCAAACTTATAGAAAAGCAGTTTGATGTAGTTATAACATCAAAAACCGATGGAATCAAAATCAGTGGTGAGTATGATGATGATGTTGAACGAGCTTACAATATAATTGAGTATCTTGTGAGAATGAGCAAAAACAAGGATACTTTAAGTGAACAGAACGTCAGGTATGTTATTAGTATGGTTGAGGCAGGAAGTGCCGGAGAACTTGAAAATTTCGACGGTGAGTGTATTTGTATAACAAGTAAAGGTAAGCCTGTAAAGGCAAAGACGGTAGGACAAAAGAATTATATTAATGCTATCAGAAATCATACAGTAACTCTGGGTATAGGTCCTGCCGGTACGGGTAAAACATTTCTGGCTGTTGCAATGGCAGTTAACGCCTTAAGAGCAAAGCAGGTAAGCAGAATAATTTTGACTCGTCCAGCAGTTGAGGCCGGCGAACGACTTGGATTTTTGCCTGGTGATTTGCAAAGCAAGATTGACCCATATTTACGACCTCTATACGACGCACTTTTTGAAATGCTTGGAATGGAAGGTTTTACAAAGAATATGGAAAAAGGCGTCATAGAAATAGCTCCGCTTGCCTATATGAGGGGAAGAACCCTCGATGATTCTTTTATAATTCTTGATGAAGCACAGAATACCACACCGGAACAAATGAAAATGTTTTTGACAAGACTTGGATTTGGTTCAAAAATTGTTGTAACGGGTGATATTACACAGATTGACTTGCCCGGTGGTACAAAGAGTGGACTTGCCGAGGCGTCAAAAATCCTTGAAAACATTGAAGGAATAAGTGTTTTCTATCTTTCTGATAAAGATATTGTCCGTCATGCACTTGTTCAACGTATAATTCTTGCATACGAAAAATTCGAAAACAGGAATAAAGCTGTAAAGCAACAAGGCTCAAATAACGATAAAAATATGCAAGAGAAAGGAAATGGAAATGATTAAGCATAAAATATATACAAAAAACGATCAGTCAAAAATACAACTGACATCAGCACTTCGTTCGGTTGTTAAAAAGGCAATTGTTAATGTTCTTGAATATCAGGAAATTGATTTTCCGGTTGAAATTTCAGTTACCTTTACGAATAACGAAAAAATCAAAGTCTTAAACGCCGAGTATAGACAAAAGGATTGTGATACCGATGTGTTGTCTTTTCCGTTGTTTGAAAACGGAGAAATTGAATATGATGATGAAAGCGATGAGCCCTGTGCACTCGGCGATATAGTCATTTCGCTCGAAAAAGCCGTGACTCAAAGTGAAAACTTCGGTCATTCGCTTGAAAGGGAGACTGCATTTTTAGCGGTACATTCGGTTCTGCATCTTCTTGGTTTCGACCACGAAACAAGTAAGGAATACGAAGAGTATATGAATGAAACCTGCGAGGAAGTTTTGTCGCAAATGGGACTTCACAGAATACCTGATGGTAAGCAGCAGGACAAAGACAGGAAGACTATGTTTGTAAGCCTTATCGGAAGACCAAATGTTGGAAAAAGCACTCTGCTTAATGCAATAGTCGGCGAAAAGGTTGCCTCTGTTTCCAAGAAGCCGCAAACCACACGTACCAGAATTACCGGTATTTATACTAATGGCAATGAGCAATATGTATTTGTAGATACACCCGGTATCCATAAACCAAAAAATAAGCTGGGTGAGTTTATGGTAAAGGCGGCATCAAGTGCAATTCCCGATACAGATGCGGTCGTATTTGTGACAGATGTTGACTCTAAAGTGCCACTTCAGGATAAAGAAATTATAGAAACTATTAAAAAATTAGATGTTCCGGCAATACTTGTTATAAATAAAACTGATATTACAAAAAAAGATAAACTTCTTGAGACGATGGCAGTGTATTCAAAATTGCATGATTTTGTCTCAATAATACCAACAAGTGCCTTAAATAACGAGAATGTCGATATTGTTATAAATGAATTAAGACCATATCTCAGAAATGAACGATGGTATTATCCAGAGGATATGGTTACAGACCAGACTGTCAGAAGTATGACATCAGAGATTATAAGAGAAAAGCTGCTCAGAATACTTGACGATGAAATCCCGCACGGAATTGCAGTGACTGTTGAAGAATTTACAGAAAACAAATCACTTGTGAAAATACGTGCCGAGATTTATTGCGAAAAGGAAGCACATAAAAAGATAATAATAGGTGCAGGTGGTGCTACCTTGAAAAAGGCAGCAACTTTTGCAAGGGAAGACTTGGAGAAGCTTACCGATAAAAAAGTGTATCTTGATTTGTGGGTGAGAGTTAAAGAAAACTGGCGTGACTCAGAGTTGAATATGGCTCGTCTGGGCTTCAAGAAGGATGAAAAATAATGGAAATGAGTACGCTCGGAGTTGTTATACGTGAAACGGCTTATAAAGAAAATGATAAACTGATAACGATTTTGTCAGATACTTGTGGAAAAATAACAGTTCTTGCAAGGGGAGTCAAGAATATCAGCAGTAAAAATGCAGGAGCAGTACAACTATTCTGTTATTCCGAATTTGAGCTTGTTGAAAATAAGGGCAGATATGTTCTTAAAACAGCCATTTCAAAGGATGGTTTTTTTGGAATTCGTGACGATATAGAAAAGTATACACTTGCCAGTTATATGCTCGATGTGGTATCGGCTGTAACGACAGAAAATGCAGATGAAACAGGGACGTACAGATTGTTGCTGAATACATTGTATTATCTTTCAAACAAAAATGATAATCTCGATAAAATAAAGGCGGCATTTGAGCTTCGTCTTATGACAGAAAGCGGGTTTATGCCTGATTTGTCAAGCTGTTCGGTTTGCCGGAATGAAGAAATAAAGTCAAGTTCAAGATTTCTGTATAATGAGGCTGTTGTTGTATGTGATAGTTGTATTAGGGATGAACAGATATCTTTTTCAACGCTTATTTCAAATACAACACTGAGTGCCATGAAGTACATAATTTCTTCGTCAATATCAAGATTCTTATTTTTTAACATCGACGATAATGCTACTGCTGAACTTGGTTTTGTTTGCGAAAATTATTTGTTAAACCAGACCGAGAGAAACTTTAAAACTCTTGGTGTTTATAAATCCGTTCATAATGATTTGAGTCGCTTATAGGAGAAAAATGGATAATAATTTATTGTTTCGTTACCACAACGATAATTTGAAAAAAGGTTTTTACAAAGCAATAAAAACTCTGGAGCTTGATAAGGTTCTTGAGCTTGTCAGTTCTTTTGCGGCAATAGATGTATCAAGGCAGTACATTAAGCAAATGGTGCCATTAAGCAACAGCAGGGATATCGTCTCGCTCCTTACCGAAGTATCGGAGGCAAAGGTTTTTATACAGAACAAGGGAGAAATATCATTTTCTTCTGTTAAGAATATTGTAAATCACCTTGAAAGAGCCAATAAGGATGCGGTTTTGAGTATGTCAGAGCTGCTTGACATTGCATCTTTGCTTAAGACTTGTGTATCGTGTCAGACTTATTTTGAAAAAGTCAAAGAAGATGATTTATTATTTTTTTATGTGGAAAATCTGTATGTAAACAAGTATCTTGAAAATAAAATCAGTACGTGTATTCAGGCAGAAGATATGATGGCGGATAACGCTTCAGGCGAGCTTTATGATATAAGACGGAAGAAAAGAAATGCCTCCTCGAAAATAAGAGATTCGTTGCAGAAGTATATATCGGGAAGCGAAAGCTCAAAGTATCTTCAGGAAAACATAGTAACGATGCGAAACGGAAGATATGTTATACCTGTAAGAGCAGAATATAAAAATGAAATCAAAGGATTGATTCACGATGCATCATCATCCGGTGCAACCGTGTTTATTGAGCCTATGAGCGTTGTTGAGGCTAATAATGAGCTGAGAACGCTTGAAAGTCTTGAAAAAGCCGAAATTGAAAAAATTCTCCGTGATTTAACAAATGACTGTAAGAAGTTTTCGGGCGAAATGTTAAGGAGCTTTAAAAGTCTGTGTACTCTTGATGTTATATTTGCAAAGGCAAAGTTCTCGATAGAGTATAACTGCTGTTGTCCTGTCATTAATAATAAACAGTATATAAGACTTGACCTTGCACGGCATCCGCTACTTGATAAAAAGAAAGTTGTTCCGATAAATGTTGTTATGGGAAAATCTTTTACAACACTTGTAATTACAGGTCCCAATACAGGCGGAAAAACAGTAACTCTCAAAACGATTGGTCTGTTTTCGCTTATGGCACAGTCTGGACTTCACGTGCCGTGCGACGAGGGGTGTTCGCTTCCGGTTTTCGATGCAGTTCTTGCTGACATAGGTGATGAGCAAAGTATAGAACAGTCCTTGTCGACTTTTTCTGCACATATGGTAAATATTGTTGATATTCTCAATAA
>JAZQVQ010000195.1:0-17390 GCA_045631825.1 Eubacteriales bacterium
AAGAGCCTGATATTTCAACTCACGAAATTATGCTTGGCACAAATCCTTACGAGGCTATTGTAAAAACCGAGTTTTCCAACCTCGACGTTATCCCCTCAAGCATGGACCTTGCCGGTACAGAGCTTGAAATTGCCGACGAAAAGCATCGCGAGTCAAAGTTACGGTCAGTTCTCAACACTTTAAGAATTGACTACGACTACATTTTCATAGACTGTCCTCCGTCTCTCGGGCTTCTGACTATAAACGCATTATGTGCCTGCGACGGAGTTATCGTTCCTATGCAGTGCGAGTATTTTGCACTCGAGGGATTAAGCCAGCTTATGAGAACAATCAGCATTGTGCGGAAAAAGTACAACCCGAACATTTGCCTTGACGGCGTTATAATAACCATGTTTGACGGGCGGCTTAATTTATCAATGCAGGTACTTGAGGAAATTAAAAAGTATTTTCCGGATAAACTTTTCAAAACTCCCGTTCCGAGAAATGTCCGTCTTTCCGAAGCTCCAAGCTATGGTATGCCCATAAAATATTACGACAAGCACTCAAAGGGTGCTATTGCGTATGACGAAATTGCAAAGGAGCTTACACAAAGATTATAAAACCACATAATACCTATTATGAAAGTGTTATAAAAGGAGATGTGATAAGCACATCTCCTTTTGTTTTACATTCTTATTACTCTATATCTTGTAAAAAGCCATCTTCCGTCAACCTTTTCGTACACATACGTTTTTGAAGATTTTTTTCTGAACGAGCCGTCTTCATTGAGCAAATCGTACTCTACCACAAGGGTATACGAAGTATCGGAATTCTTCTCTACTGTATATGTCTCATCTTTTCCGTAACCCTGCGGCTCATACGAAAAATCGTTGCAATACAGCTTTCCGTCCTCACTTTCCACAAACCGCTTTATATCGGCATTCTCTTCCATAAGAATTTCCGCCAGTTCCTTGCCGTAAAGCGTTGCAAAGAAATCGCCGAGTCCCTTTAAATTGACAATCTGGTTTGAGTTTACTCTATAGTATTTGATTCCGTCAACATCAATAACGTCATCTTTTACAAGCGGCGGTGTCTTTGTCAGAATAATCCAGCAATACGGATCATTTGCCGCCTTATATGCGTCTATTATATTCTGCTCGGTCGGGTAATTTTCGGGATAGTCTGGAATTTCTCTCCAGCTTTCGTCTATTACCTGTTTTTCTTCAATCTCGTTTACGGAATTATCTTTTTTACTACACGCAGAGCACAAAACAACTGCAAGCAATACAAAGAAAAGCGACAATGCTTTTAAAAAAGAATTCTTTTTCATTATTTTTCCTCTTTATTATAATCCATTTTTTTCAAATCGAACGGCGTTCTCTGGTACACAAAATAATTTAACCAGTTTGAATAAAGCAAATGTGCGTGACTTCTCCAGACATTTACAGGCTCTCTTTCGGGATCATCAAACGGGAAATAATTTTCAGGAATCGAAGGATTCAGTCCCTTTTCACAATCCCTTATATATTCATTTCTGAGTGTATCAAAATCATATTCGGAGTGTCCTGTTACAAATATCTTTCTCATATCGTGTGAGGAGGCAATATACACGCCCGTCTTTTCAGACGATGCCAGTATATCAAGCTCCGGACATGCTTCAATATCTCTCTTATGCACCGAATAATTTCTCGAATGTGGTGCGTAAAAATACTGGTCAAACCCACGAACAAGCGGATGCGACGGCATCTTAACTTTATGTCTATACACTCCCGAAAGCTTTTCGGGAAGTGCATATTTTTCTATACCATAATAATAATACATAGCCGCAAGACTTGCCCAGCAGATATAAAAGCACGAGTATATCTTTTTATCCGCCCATTCAAAAATCTTGCATATTTCGTCCCAGTACTGCACGTCCTCGAATTCTTTATCCTCAATGGGTGCCCCTGTTATTATAAGTCCATCAAAGTAACTATCCTTGACGTCATCAAAGCTTCTGTAAAACGATTCAAGATGCTCCTGCGGGGTATGCTTTGGCGTATAAGTCTGTGTTTTCAAAAAGGTTATTTCAACCTGAAGCGGAGTATTTGAAAGCAGTCTTAAAAGCTGAGTCTCTGTGACTATTTTTGTCGGCATAAGGTTTAATATCGCAATTTTAAGCGGTCTTATATCCTGCGTATTTGCCCTATGCTCTGACATTACAAATATATTCTCTGTTTCAAGCGTCTCAAACGCCGGAAGTGCGTCGGGAATTCTTATAGGCATTAAATTTCTTCCTTACTTAGTTTATGTTTTTCTTTATTACTTATTCCCGGACTTATCTTAAAGTCTTAAGGAATGCATCAATTTTCTCTATAGCTCTGCTTATATGTTCAACCGAGTAAGCATACGAGATTCTTGCAAATCCCTCTCCTGACTGTCCAAAAGCAGTTCCGGGAACTATTGCACACTTCTGGCTATACAAAAGCTTTTCACAGAACTCCTCGCTTTTAAGTCCGTATTTTCCAATATTGGGGAACACATAAAACGCTCCCTCAGGCTCAAAGCAATCGAGTCCTATTTCGTTAAGTCCCGAAAGAAGCATTCTTCTTCTCTGGTTATAACATTCTCTCATATACTCTATGTCTTCGTCGCCATTTATAAGTGCCTGTATTCCTGCATACTGGCTCATTGTCGGTGCACACATTATCGCATACTGATGAATCTTCAGCATCTGTTTTGTTATTTCCTTGGGAGCACAGACATATCCAAGTCTCCAGCCCGTCATAGCATAGCTCTTTGAAAAACCGCCCACATATATTGTTCTTTCCTTCATTGAATCAATTGATGCAAACGAACAGTGCGTTCTTCCGTATGTAAGCTCTCCGTATATTTCATCTGCAAGAACTATTATATTTGTATCCCTGACAACCTCGGCTATTTTTTCAAGCTCCTCTTTTGTCATAATAGCACCTGTAGGATTATTCGGATATGGAAGCACGAGCATTTTTGTTTTGGGTGTTATGTACTTTTTCAAAAGCTCGGGTGTAAGCTTGAATTTATCCTTCTCGGTTGTGGGAATAACAACGGGAACTCCTCCTGTAAGCTCGGTTATCGGCACGTAGCAAACATACGACGGCTCGACAACAAGCACTTCGTCACCCGGCTCAACTATTGCACGTATTGCAAGGTCAATCGCCTCGCTTCCCCCAACGGTAACTATAATTTCATTTGACGGGTCATACGAAACAGAAAAACGGCGTTCAAGATAAAGTGCAATTTGCTTTCTGAACTCGGCAAGTCCGCTGTTTGATGTATAAAACGTTTTTCCTCTCTCAAGCGATTCTATTGCGGCATCTCTTATATGCCAGGGTGTCAGAAAGTCAGGCTGTCCTACAGTAAGCGAGATGACACCCTCCATTTCATCAAGTATATCAAAAAATTTTCTTATTCCTGACGGTTTTAAGCCCGTTGCCCTTGAGGACAAAATTTTTCCGTAATCCAGCATTAAAGCATATTTCCCCTTTCGTCATTTACAGCCTCAGGGCCGTAACCAAACACAACTGCATTGTCCTTATATTTTCTGAGAACAAAGTGTGTGCTTGTTGAAATTACGCTATCTATAGGCGACAGCTTTTCGGCAACAAACAGTGCTACCTCTTTCATGGTCTTTCCCTCTATCATAACGCAAAAATCGTAAGCTCCCGACATAAGATACATATTCTTTACTTCGGGATAATTATAAATCCTCTCGGCAACTCTGTCAAAGCCTCTATCTTTCTGAGGTGTGACTTTAAGCTCTATAAGAGCCGTTACATATTCTCTTTCTGTTTTGTCCCAGTCAATAATGGCTTTATATCCCACTACAACTCCGTCGTTTTCGAGCTTTTCTATTATACGGCTTATATCCCCGACCTCCTTGTCGAGCATTACCGCTATTTTTTCTTTTGTAAGTCTGGCGTCATTCTCAAGTATACCAAGCACCTTTTGTTCAAGCATTTCGTTCACTTTCTACACTCCTTTTTTGTGATTTAAAAGCAAAATATATATGAAACATAAAGCTGACATTTGAAAAATTTTCTATATCGAAAAAAATAATTTCTTGTATTTTATCTGTTTCAGGTGATATCATTTATACAGATAGTTGATTTTAACATAAATTGTTTATCATACTATTAATTAAACATTAAATTTTTAAACAAAAAGGAGAAAGAAAAATGAGTCAGGCTTCAAAAACACGTCTTATAGTATTATGCGGCATCTTCACCTGTCTTGGTGTAGTATTCCCAAGATTTTTCCATTTTTTCGGTGCGGTTTCAGGACAGACATTTCTTCCTATGCACATTCCCGTTCTTCTTGCAGGTCTTACGGTTTCGAGCACCTGCGGAGCGATAACCGGCGTTTTATGTCCTTTACTCAGCTGCTTTCTCACAAGTATGCCAACTCTTATAAAAATGCCCTTTATGTGCATTGAGCTTTTCTGTTATGGTTTCTTTGCAGGCTTGTTCACTAAGTTTTTTGACAAAAAGCTCAAAAACAAAGTATTGTCCGTGTACATAAGTCTTCTCGCCTCGCAGATTTGCGGAAGAATAGTAAACATTCTCTGCACAATGATAATCGTTTACATCTTCGGCATGCAAAACCCTGCAATAAGCGTCAAGGCGGCTTTACTCTCGGTTCCTGCAGGAATTGTCGGTATTGTCATTCAGCTTGTATTCATACCACCTATAGTTCTTGCTATAAAGAGAGTTTCTGCAAAGAAAAACTAAATTTAATCGTCATCAAGGCACGAGAGGTACTCTTCGACCTCCCGTGCTTTTCCTTTAAACAAAAAAGCTTTAAATCCCACGTTTTTTGCCGTTTCAACATTCTTTTCCAAATCATCTACAAAAAGGCAGCTTTTCGCATCAAGGTTATATCTGTCAAGCAAAAGCTCGAATATTTTTCTGTCGGGTTTTGCCATTTTTTCAACTCCCGAAAACACAAAGCCGTCAAAAAGCTTGAAAATCTCTATTTTCTCCTTATGCTTTACAAATTCCTCGCTTATATTGGAAAGAAGGTATATCTTCTTTCCTTTCTTTTTTAAGCTTTCTATAAGTTCTCTCATTCCCTCAATTTCCGGCAATGCCTTATACCAGTTATCGCAAATGTCAAGTGTGGTTTGTCTGTACCTGTCCGGAACTTTATTTATTATACTTTCCCGAAACTCATCTTGCGAAAGGCTCCCGTCATCAAGCTTATCCCAGTATTTTCTGTCAAAAATAATTGTCTCAAGAACACTGATATCTTCCTCTTCATTCACACCAAAGTATTTTATTATTTCTCTTGGCACAAAATGAATGACTGTATTTCCAAAATCAAAAACAACATTTTTTATCATAAATCAATCTCTCGCTTTCTCTTTGTATATTATGACATTTTAATTATGTTTTGTCAACTTTTGTTTTATTTTGTCGACATTTAATTTGTCAAGACTTAAATCAAATAAATTTTGCCAGAATTTTTTGCTTTTTTATTGTGGGTTGTGCACAAAATAGAACTTTTGTTCTTTTTTGTGTTGACAAATTTCCAATTTTATGGTAAAATACGTAGCGTAAAGAACAAACGTTCCGTTTCGTCTTGCCGACGCCAACGGAATTGTTTTTAACTCATCAAAAGAACAAACGTTCTAAAAGGAGGAAAGTATGCCAAAGGAATTTAACGACCTGGAATTCGACGAAATGAGCTGTATGGACGAGCGAAACTTCGACGACAATTACAGCACGTGTACGGTGTGTGCACAGTGCGGATACAGATTTTCAAAATACGACGAAGCCATACGCATAAAAAGTACAGATGATGTAATTCATCGGGATTGCTGGATAGATTACTCAGACGAAAACGTAAACGAGTTATGTGAACAAGTGATACTTTAAAAGGAGAAACATATGAGACAGACAAAAAGCAAATTTTCAAATTTAGAAAAGGACATCAAAGCTTATTTTGATTACTGCGACAGTGTAAACGAGGGGCAGAAAACCATAAAAAAGCCATACACGTTATCGGGGCTGCTCAGCTTCCTCGGGATAACAAGGCTACAGTTTGAAGCACTTTGCAAAAAGCGAAAATATGCACCCATTTTATTAGATGCCAAAGCAAAAATTGAGGCGTTTATCGAGGAAAACTCGCTCAACGGCTCTCTATCGGCAAACGCATCTTCAAACAGTTTAAAATACAACTTCGGGTGGGGAGAAAAGGTTACGGATACACAGGTGCATAATGACAGCATAACAATTTCAATGGAAAATGAGGTTGCGGATTTTGCACAATAAAAACAAATCGCAAAGCAGAGTTATTCTTCGTGGCAAGCCCCAGAAAAAGCAAAAAGAGTTTTTTCTCGCAAAACAGAAATACATAGCATACGGCGGTGCAAGAGGCGGAGGTAAAAGCTGGGCGTTAAGGCGAAAGCTTGTGCTTCTGTGTCTCAATTACCCCGGGATAAACGTTCTTCTCATACGAAAGACATACAGCGAACTTCGTGACAACCACATAAGAGTTTTGATGGGCGAGCTTTGCAACATTGCCACATACACGGATTCCAAAAAAACCTTTGAATTCTTTAACGGCTCCGTTATGAGAATGGGGTATATGGACACAGAAAACGATGTTTCTCAATATCAAGGGCAGGAGTATGACATAATCGCCCTTGACGAAGCAACACAGTTTTCCGAGTACCAGTTCCAGATTTTAAAGGCGTCGCTAAGAGGTGCCAACGATTTTCCCAAACGTATTTACCTGACCTGCAACCCCGGCGGAGTCGGTCATTCGTGGGTAAAGAGACTTTTTGTCGACAGAGAGTACAAACAAACGGAAAACGCAAACGATTATCTCTTTATTCCGGCACTTGTATATGACAACGAAATACTGCTTAAAAGCAACCCTGACTACTTAGAGCAGTTAAAGAGTCTTCCCGAAGGCTTGAAAAGTGCCTGGCTTGACGGAAACTGGGAGCAGTTCCAGGGACAGTTTTTCCCCGAATTTGATTTTTCGCTCCACACATTCGCACAAGCCATCCCCGACGAGCCTTGCACAAAAGTCTGTGCCATTGACTACGGTCTCGATATGCTTGCCGCCCTTTTTATTGCAATTTACCCGTCCTCGAAAGCCTTAGTTTACGACGAAATACACGAATCAGACCTGATTGTCAGCAAGGCGGCAGAAAAAATACTCTCGAAATCACAGGGTGTTGTTCAGTACATTGCTCCGTCTGATTTATGGTCAAGGCAAAAGGATTCGGGCAAGAGCATCGCCGAGCTATTTGCCGAAAACGGTGTGTATCTTACAAAGCTCTCAAGTGACCGCACAGATGGTTGGTTAGCCCTAAAAGAATGGCTAAAGCCATTTGAAAACGAGGACGGTGTAATTGACAGCCGTCTCAAAATCGGGCAAAACTGCACAAATTTAATACGCTGCATTCCGCTTCTTATGCACGACAGGCAAAAGCCCGGCGATGTATCGACAAAGCCTCACAGTATAACTCACGCACCCGACGCACTGCGGTATTTTGCCGTATCCCGTCAATGTCCTCCCCCACGAAACGAGCAGCAAAAGCCACTAAAACTTACACAAAAATTAAAAATTAAAAGAAAGGTCTAGGACTTCTATATGAAAATCTTCAATTCAAAGAAAAAGCACACACGTACTTCAAAAAGCAATTATTTATACGACTACTCCGGTTGTTTTGAGCGTGAACAGACCGTTGATGCCCTCATCGACAGAGCTTGTATGAGCAAGGACGACATAAATGCATACTGGCGGAAAATGCGTAGGTATTACGACGGAGAACACGACATACGTTCAAGTACAAGTCTCTTTTCGCAGTCCCAGGAGCTTCCCTGGATTGCGGCACAATCAACCGACGGATACATTCACGTTGAAACTCAGATAGAGCCTGATATTCCTGATTTTGAGTTCAATCCCAGAAATGCCGATGACTCAGCCAAAGCAAAGCAGCGTCAAAGCATCGTTAAATACATTTGCGACCAGAACGATATGCGTTTTATGAACAGTCGCAACGAGCGAAGACTCAACATCCTCGGAAGTGCAGTATGGAAGGTTTGCTGGAATTCAAACGGAAACAATTCCGACGACAGTGGTGTCATCATAGACAACCCAAGTCCCGAGCTTATTTTCACAGACCCGAGTGCTCTTACTATTGACGAATGTGAGTACATAGGTTTTGTCTACAAAATGCACGTACAAAAAGCAAAGCGTGTTTTTGAAAACGATTTTAACAATCTCGGTTACACCATAGATGACTTTTTATCGCTCCCTCAAAAGAACTACACTACAGGCAATTATGTATTTTCCGACCTTGAAGACGAGCAGGACACTGTCACCGTAACAGAATGGTGGTTCCGTCAGCCCGATTCTTCAAGCACTTATCTTCCTTATCGTTCTGAAAGCAAGGACGGTTATTCCCGTTACTGCTGGAACAGCGGTGATATAGGGCTTTGCATTTTCATCAACGGCAAAGAGGTAAGATATGTCCCGAAATACTGGGCAAACACGAATTGCCAGATGTATCCTTTTGTAATATACAACAAAATCCCGAGCGACTCTTGCATCTGGGGCAAAAGCGAGCTTGAACAGATTATTCCGCTTATTGATGCAAAAGACCGTGACCTTGCCTATGCACAGTTAAACTCTGCGTTTTCTTCAAACGACATTATTCTCGCTGAAGAAAATGCCCTCTCGGACGAAAATTCATTTGACAACAGTCCCGGTGCAGTATGGAAATTACGTCCCGGAATGATGGGTAAAATCCAGAGGCTTGGCAACATGTCTTCCTCTCAGGCATCACTTCAGACTCTTTGTGCAAGATGGGAAAGTATGATTGAAAACACCACTGGTAACTTTGATGTAAACCAGGGACGTGAGCCTACAAACGTTACCACGGCTACGGGTATTGCTCTGCTTAACGAAAGGGCAAAGACGAGAAAAACGCTTAAAAACATTGACAGAAACGCAGGCTTCAAGCGTCTGTATACCCTTATTGACTATACTGCACTTGAATTTTTCGATGATGGGAAGGTCCTGCAGCTCGGCTCTTCTTCGGAAGACAGCATTGTTTACAAATACTCCGACTTTACCAAAGGTACAAGCGGCAAAACATACATTCCCGGTGTTGACGTTATTATCCACACGGGAAGTGGCATAGAAAACTCCAAGGCTTTCTCTGTCTCGGCTCTTAGCAATCTTGCAAACACAAATATCAATGCCCAGAACTACAAGCTTATAAAGGCTTATGTGGATGCTATAGGTATTCCACAGCGTGCGGAGATTTGCGAGCATCTTGACAATCTGTTCGGCGACAGCACAGGGAACCAAATTCAATAAAGGAGTTTACTACTATGAACAATAATTTTTCAACCTCAAACGATAATATTCAGGCACATCTTACTTTGTCCTGTGACGATACATCAACTCAGGATACGGCTGAGGAAAAGCTCTTTACGCAAACAGAGCTTGAAAATCTCATTTCGGAAAGGCTAAGGCGTGAAAGAAAAAACCAACAAGCGTTAATTCCCATAAAGGAGCTTCTCGGTACGCTTAAAGAAAAAGGGTTTATCAAAAATTCCTCCTACCCCGAAATGACAACCGAGCTTTGCGGTCATCTTTCCACTCTTTTTGATTCCAAAAAAGAGGCCTCTTCTGTCGGCATTACCGATGAATCTGAAAATTCATCTATTGAAGATTCATCAAACCGGGCAAACACCCAACAAGCAGATTCGGGTCAGAGTTATGTTACTCCGGACGAGTCTTATGACTTACCTTACGAGGCTCTACCGCAGGAAAACACACAAGAAGATGTACAACAAAACGTTCAAGAATCATCTTCCGAAAGTCAACAGGTTCAGAGAAACCTTAACCAGAACGGTGTTGCCAACCCTGTCTCCATCAATGCATCGGACATTGTTGAGATGTACGAAAAGTACCCTGATGTCAACATTGGAAGTGTGCTTTCTTCCCCTGCTTTTCTCAGTTTCTCTAAGGGCAAAAACGGCAGTCTTTGCGAAATTTACTCGGATTACCTTTTTATGACAAATTTGCTCGAGAATGATTCTACTCGTGCTTTGAAAAAGGTAACCTCCGTTCTTGGCAGTACCGGCTTTGGTGCGTCTTCAAGAGCAGAAGTTTCGCAAAACACACACAACCTCACGGCAAGGCAAATGCAAATTGCAAAAAGTGCAGGGCTTTCTTACCGTGAGTACAACGAGCTTCTCAGTTCCATTCCAAAAGGGCCGAGAAGTAACCACATTTAACAAAAAAGGAGATAATTTATGAGATTCAGTTTTAACACGACAGGTGTAAACCAGCCTGTCATAAGAGAATTTGACATTGACAAAACAGAAAATATCCAGTACGGACAAATTGTCTGCATAAATAACGGCAAGGTCACTTCCGAGCTTATGGGTGCAACCCCTCTTGGAGTTAGTGCAGAAACACATTCCGGAAGAGAAGACCTGCTTAATGTCCGTTCAAACGGCGACAAGATAAGAGTTATTGTCGGTGCAGGCAGTGCATATCAGGCTGACGCTATATATCTTACTGTAAACGAAAAAGGTTCTATGAACTCTATCAAAACACCGTTTATGTACATGCCAGATGTGGTAAATGGCGAACTTATGCTTGTAAAAAAAGCAAAAGACAGCATAAACTATGACAAAATCGGAAGTACAAGAAAAATTACTTCTTATACTATTACTACAGAAGGTGTTACATTTAATGTTTCAAATGGCTCATCTTCGAGCATAGGCGACGTATACGCTCTCTTCCCCGGCATCGGCAGCAAGGTTAAAGTCGACGAAAAAAAGACAGGTATTGCATTGGAAAACGTCGAGACTGACGTCACTTTCAAAGTTGTCGACGTTGACAAGGATACAAAGAGTGTTTACGTCACTATGAATAACTGTCTGTTCGCCTGAAGTTTCTTTTAACACCAACATTTTTACACAAGGAGATACAAAAATATGAATGATATTTACACATGGCACAACGACCTTTACCCTCTTATAAAAAAGCGTTTCGATCTCAGATACGAAAAGCGTCTTGATATTATAAACCAAGTTGCTGACGTTGTTTGTCAGGACGACATTGATTATCGTCTCGAGGGCGTCGGCGGTTACGGTGAAATGCCGGTTTACGACGGCACATCCGTTGCAAGTGCTGACCAGAAACGTACTTTTATAACTACAATCACTCCCAAGGAACACGCTCTGAGAGTTACAAGCTCCTACAAAAAAGCAAAGCTTGATTATTCCGGCGAAGCAAAGAAAATCGGTACTCGTCTTGCAGACTCTGCATATATGACAGTTCTCAACGAATTTTACCGTCTCTTTGGTGGAGCTTTTACCAACATCGGTTCCGATGGACAACCCTGGGCAAGTACTGCTCACCCGATAAGCTGCGAAAAGGATGCGGGAACTTTCTCAAACCTCATCACTTCAAATCTTTCTGTTTCGGCAATCACTCAGGCTCAGGCTCAGGGATCACGCTTTGTGACTCCCGACGGGCTTCCTTTTGCCTGCAACTTTGACTTACTTCTCGTAAGTCCCGAGCTTGAAGCAAAAGCCAAGGAAATCTGCGGTCCCAACTCCAAGCTTATCCCCGAAAAGAATCCGGATGAAGATGCTGCTACAAATGCTGCAAACCCCGTTTACGGTATGAAGTATCTTGTTGTCGGCGGCGGCGACACAGGCTTTACCGGAAAGCAGTGGGCTATTGCCGATTCACTTATGCTTTCTGAAGTTCTCAAGCTTGTATACATCACAAAACCCACTGTACTTGTTTCTCAGCAGGATAATCCTCTTATCACTGACTACATAGGATATGTTGATTTTGCATTCGGTTTCGGCGATGCTCGTCCCATTATCTTCTCCAACCCGTCATAATCTTTATATCGGGAGGTAAAACATATGGTTTACACAACAAGAATTCCATGCAAAATACAAAACATAAACTTTATAGGTGAAGACAGATTTGCAGAATTAAACACAAACGCACTTGACTGTACCATCAAAGCGGTAGGTGGAACTGTAAATATTAAAATCACTTCTGACGACAAATACAACATATTTACTCTTTCAGACGGAGAAAGATTTGACTACTCGGGTTCAATCTATGTCTCTGGTGCCGAAGGAACACAGTTACAAGTTATATATTTCACCACGTTTTAATTGACATACAATTATGCCGTCTGTCTTTTCAGGCGGCATAATTCTACAAGGAGGTATTTTTACAGTGATAAAAAGCAATTACACGCTCGGGCTTCTCAAGGAATGTATCTACAAAGAGCTTGATGAATTCTCGAGCAACGGGAATGAAATTTCTCTCTCTTCGGGTTTAAAGGCCGACATAGAAAAGCGTATGCTTACTACCATCAACTCCTCCTTACAGAGAGTACAAAACATTCTCCCTAAACTATCGGGGAAAATTTTAGTTGCCCTTGCAAAAAACAAGCAACTATTCTACACAAAGGAAATTTCCCAAAGCAGTTTTGAGCACGTTTTTAACGACAACCATTCAAGGCTTGCCTTTCATTTCTACTTTACACAAAATGTGGTTTTACGTGCGTATGACGAGCTTGACAACGAGCTTTTCACCCAGAACTTTGAAAACGCATCTTGTGTGTTTTGCGAAGGCAAGGCTCTTATCGACAGCCATCTCCCCGTAAGAAGAATAGTGTTATCCGCCACCGGAGATGCCGCATGTCTTAACATAAAAGACTTTATTATTTACTCGCTTTCATTTGTGATTCCCGAAAGCAAGTCCCTTATTGCTCCCTACAACAAAATAACGGCACTTCTTCCCGACAACATCGGATTTATCGACAGTGTTTCATTAGACGATATTCAGATACCCAAAGATGAATTTGAGTTTGATAACAACATTTTCACCTGTCCCGAAAAGTATGCGGGTGTTGCCGAAATAGCTTTTTCACCCAAAATAAAGATGTTTGACGAGAATTCAAGCGATTCCGAGCCAATTCTTCTGCCCGACATAACCTGCTGTGCCGTTATCGCCCTATGTGCCGCCGAGCTTTGCCCAAGCGGCTACGGAGAAAAATACTCCCGGCTTATGAGCAAGTTTCAGAACATAGCCTCAAACGTCGGAAACGACAACCCCGAAAGGAAAAACCGAAACAGCTTTTTCAAGACTTCCTCAAAGCTGAAAAGGAGGTTTTAAAATGGCTTACACCAGAACTTCATTTCCCGCTTATGCCGACAGGACACAAAAATATGCTTTTAGTTCGGATTTTTCGGGAGGAATAGTTGCCGGAAAAGACATTCTTACGCTTAATGACAACCAGAGTCCCTTTCTTTTAAACCTTGACGCCTTTGACGGAAGGCTTAAAACCCGAATGGGACAGACAAGTGTTTTTGGAACTACTTCTCTCTGTTCGAGCATACACAGCATGACAAAAAAACCTTTTTACAATTCTACAATTATCCATTCAGGCACCAACATTTACAGGTTATCATATGGCCAGAACGAACCTGTTTTACTTTTTTCTGACATGCCTGACCATAAGAGTGTTTTTTGTTCGTTTGGTGCCAAGTTATATATCTACTGCAGCCTGAGAATATATTCCATTGACAGAGATTTCAACGTCACCGAAGAAATGCCATATGCCCCCGTACTTTTTAAAAATCAGTCATACCAAATTCCAAATGGTACCCGTGACAAAAATGTAGACCTGAATCTTGCCGCCCCATGTGTCGGTATAACATACAGAAATTCTGAATCTATATCAACTTTTGTTTTCCCTATTGAACGAGACAGTTCAAGACCTATAAGAGCTATTCATGCAGGACAGGTTGTTGACCCTTCCGCCTATACTTCAGATGAAACAAAACTCACTTTTAAAAAAGCAATAACAATCGACGAAGACCACCCGTTTCAAATTGATATCTTTGCAAAAAAGCACAAGGATATCGGATTTGAGGACAAATTTTCAGATTGTGAAATGTGTATAGGTTTTGGCGGTACTACCATATCGGGAACAAGAGTTTTTATGACCGGCAACGAAAATTTACCCGGTTATTACTTCAAAAGTAGTCTACTTGACCCTTTACGGTTTGATGAAAGCAGTTACGACATAATCGGTGACGGAAGTCAGAACATAACCTGTCTTACCAAGCAGTACGGCAATCTTATCGTTTTTACGGATTCATCGGTTTTACGTATGAATTACGATTTTCTGGACGGGGAAAGTGTTTTTACGATAAAAGAGCTAAGTTCTGACATCGGTTGCGATATGCCCGGCACTGTTGAAATTATCGACAACAGAGTTGTATTTGCCTCGTCCCGAAAGGGTGTTTTCTTAATTGACAACACCGACGATTTCGGGGAACAAAACATAAAGCCCATTTCAACCAACATAAACAATGGCGAAAACTTCGGGCTGCTTAACGAAGATAAGGAAAATCTGCTCGGTGCGTTTTCCATTGACTATAACAGAAAATACTATCTCTGTGTCGGCGAGCATATATACGTCTGGGACTACAACGCACGCTTTTATTCGGGCTCTTCCGATTACACATTATCGGGACAGAAACTTATTTGGTACTTCTACGACGGCATAAAGGCAAAGGGATTTTTCGAGCTTGACGGCAAACTCTTTACCGCCGGTACCGGCGTTGATTCCGGATTTGCGTTCTTCGAGGATACCGGAATGGATTTCGGAGTTAGTATACCCGTTTTATTCCGTTCGAAAAATTACGACCTTTCTTACCCTTATCTTTACAAGAATATATCCGAAATTTCACTTGAAGCAGCTCTTGAAAACAGAACTGACCTTTGTATTTTCGACAACGGAACAAAGCATTTTGAAACAACTTTTTCACCATTAAGTCAAAGCACTTTACACATAAGGGTTCCATCAAGAAAATCAAAGCTCTTTGGCTTTGAAATTCAAAGCAAGGGACGTTTTTCCCTTAACGACATTTGTGTTAAATACACTACACTTCAACAATAACAACAAAGGAGAATTTTTATGGCGAACGACTGGAAATATGCAACTATGACTCAAAGAGAACGTTTTAATAGAATATCAAACGGAGACGAGGACGTTTATTCTGCGGAGGTCAAGCGAAACAACAAACTCAAAAAAGAACAAGCCGCTTTAGGTATTGACACAAGCGATATTGATACATGGCAAACCGCCATAAGCAGAGCTTATGCAAAGTCTGATACCTCAAGAAACACACCTGAGGCATTGAAATTGAATGTAAGGTGGATAAGTCCCCGCATTTTGCAGATGCTTGACGATTTAAAAGAACAGTACCAAACAGACAAAGAGGGTGCTATTGAAAGTGCCACCCTTGCACACAAATCGCTTAGCGAATGGCTTGCGAACAACGGACTTAACGAAAATGCTCCGCTTGCCCAGGAGAAAAAAACGGAAATTGACGAGAATCTTAAAAATGAGCTTTCTACTCTCGGTAAAAACTATTCTAAAAAACGTTCTTCGCTCCTCTATTAATTACCGGTTCCTTTGCCTCGCATAATCGGAATATATATTATGCGAGAGGCTTTCTTCATACAACAAAAAAATGTCGGCTTTGGGCGAGTGTTCTAAAGGACAAAATTTAAAAGAAGCGGTGTAACCACAGCGGTTGCACCGCTTCTGCCCATTTTACGCAACTTTTTCATTTCGTATTTCTTCCATTAAAGTTAGCAATTCTTTTTCATCAGGTATGCTTATCAAACCAACCGCAATAAATTCAATATCAATTTTAACTTTTTTATGTCCATCTACTTTTTCCGAATTGTGAACATTGATTCTCTTTATAAGAGTATTTACAATTTCGGGTGTCAGTTCCTTCAAATCAGTACAAGCTCTGATGGTTTTCAAAAAGTGTTTCAAATCAACATTATCTTGTTCTGCTTCTGTGATTTCACTTTCAGATTCGATTATGCTATCAGCAAGCTCACGTTGTTCCTTTTCGTAGGTTGCAGATAATCTTTCAAAACGCTCATCGGTAATTTTGCCAAGTGCATTATCTTCGTATAATTTTGTAAGCACACGATCAATTTCACCAACTCTTGCTTTCGATTGTTCAAGTTTGAATTTAGCATTTTTTAAATCTTTTGCTTTGGATAATTTATGTTTCTTTGCAAACAAGTACAGAAATACGGGTTCAAACTGCGAAATATATTCTGCTACTTTTTGTATTGTTTCAAGAACTACCTGTTCAAGCACCACATTTCGGATAAAGTGAATGGTGCAGCTCCCGGTATTGTCTTTATATGCAGAACACCGGAAGAACTCTTTATCTTCAGGTATGCTTTTAGATGCACAAAAGTAAAGCTTTGAACCACAATCTGCACAGTATGTAAGACCTGAAAAAAGACTTGTTCTGCCCGTAGCACTATTTCTTCTTCGGCTATTTCTTAACTCCTGAACTCTGTTAAAGGTATCTTCATCAATGATGGCTTCTTGTGTGTTCGGAATGATTTGCCACTTGCTTTCGTCATTTTCAATCTTTTTATGAACCTTGTAACTCAAAATTGTAGATTTAAAATTTACTGTACAACCCGTATATTGACGATTCGCCAATATGTTTTTAATTGTTTCCGTTACCCATCTGTACGGATCGGTTATATTTTTGTTTGAAACAGCTTTACCCATTGAAATCCAATACGCAGTTGGTATCAAAATCTTTTCCTTTGTTAAGCGCTTTGCAATTTTTGTTGGTCCAAGTCCTTCAATACACAACTTATATATGTACCTTACAACCTCTGCGGCAGGTTCATCTATAATCCATTGTTTAGGATCATCCGGGGATTTCATATATCCGTAGGGTACGGAGGGCGAAACTCTTTCACCTTTATCAGACTTTGATTTCCATACTGCACGAACTTTTTTACTCGTCTGTGCAGCATACCATTCATTGAAAATGTTATGGAATGGCATCATTTCTGTACCGCCATTTTGAGAAGTATCCACATTTTCCTGAATGGCAATAAACCTGATACCAAGTGTCGGATATGTGATTTCAAGATACTTCCCGACTTCAAGATAGTTTCTGCCGAAACGTGATAAATCCTTTACTACAATAATTCCTACCTGACCTGATTCTGCGAGTGCTTGCATTTCCTTGAAACCGCTTCTTTCAAATGTAGTTCCCGATATGCCATCGTCAACGAAGAAACGAGGATTTGGCAATTTGTGTTGTCTTGCATGCTGCATCAGAATTTCTTTTTGGTTTGAGATACTGTTGCTTTCGCCGTCTATGCCGTCATCTTGTGAGAGTCTGCAATAAAGGGCGGTAATTTTTTCTATGCTTTCGGTTTGTTTTTTCATTTTATTCTAAATCTCCTTCCTAAACTAAACCGAGCATTGCATAAGGTGTACCCATTATACAATGCCCGACAAAGTTCTACAA
>JAZQVQ010000196.1:0-9870 GCA_045631825.1 Eubacteriales bacterium
CGCTCTAAGCTTCTGACACTGCGTGTCGTCTCCGTTCGGTTTCGCTTCGCTCCACCTTTCTTCGCCTCCACGCAGTGTGTTTTAACTTTACTCTTTCTTTTTTATCTTTTTAGTCTCACATCATTGACAAATGTACAATATAGTAAAGTTATTACATCAACAATGAAAAAACCTCAAAGCAACCAAGGCTTTGAGGCATTTATATTTTATCTTTAATTTAAAATCTGACACTCCCGTACTGTCGAAACCGGTGAAAAAGAGTTACCCTCGTCAAACAGGAAAATTTTAAGATTTCCGGTTATCTCTCTGTCCGTCAAAGAGAATTCAACCGATTGTCCGGCACTGACAAGAACCGGATACATCATCAAATTACTAAGCTTACTGTATTTCGTTTCACCAATAGTAACAATATTATTGTTTGCTATTAGGAGGTTATATGTTTTGTCAACCTGCGTCGGATTATGTATATAAACCGATGTAGCACCTGTGTTTTTGTTAAAATCAACATCTGACAAAAAGCCTTTTTTGTTATTCCACTTTAGCGAATAGTCAATAAGAGCTTTTATATCCAGCAATCCACTTCCCCAGTATTCAGAACCCATTTGTGTTGTCATATACGAATCATCTGCCGTATATGACAAAAAATTTGCAAAAACTGCCGAGTCAACCTCGTCACCCAAAACGCTCTTTACCAGTGCAGCTGCTGCACTGACAAAAGGTGCTGCATAAGATGTTCCGCTGCCAACCATTGTTATTGTCTGATTTTCTATGCCATTACCGTATACAAGTTCTCCTGGTGCAGCTATGTTTACTGAATCATTATACTGCGAGCTTGATGAAATTGAATAACTTATTTCGTCACCGTTTTGTACCTTTTTTGCATTTGCAACACTGATGACGTTATCATAAGCAGCCGGATACATTGTAGCCACGTGTCCGTTAACAATATTTCCGGAAGCGGCAACGACGATTACACCCTTAGAGCAGGCATAAGCTATGGCTTCAAACAAAAGTTGAGATTTCATTTCACTGCCAAGGCTCATATTTATAACATCGCAATCAAAAACATCAACCGCATCAAAAATTGCAGGAATTGTAAGGCTTATATCAAATGTCCTTCCCTCCGTAACCCTGAGTGGAACAATACTTGCTTTGTGTGCAAGTCCGACAACGGAAATGTTATTTGCCTCGGCTGCAATTATACTTGAAACAAAAGTCCCGTGGCCCAGAGTATCGACAGTATCGGTTTTGTCTTCAATCCCCTCAATATAGCATTTGCCGGGAAGAAGTTTCGATACCAGATCGTCGTGAGGATAAACTCCAGAATCAATCACCCCGACACGTATGCCCTCGCCATAAATACCACAGTCCCAGGCGTACTGACCATTTATAGCATCAATTCCCCACTGTGCCGAAAGATTTGTCGGAGTGTATGCATCAAGATAACATATGGCATTTTTTTCGTAAAAGCTGACAAAGCCGCTTCTCTCCAATTCACTTACGGTTTCAAGCGAATCGACAGTTAAAAGTCCACGTGAAGCATACAAAACATCTGCGTCATCAAACGAATCACTGACAATTTCCGTAAAATCCTCTATTTCAGGCAATGTATTTCCTATTCCGAGCACTGATGGTGAATTTTCAATTACATTTTCATCATACTTAAGCTTGACGATATAGCCATTAAACTCGACCTCGGCTGACACAAAAGAGGCAAAGGAGAAAATCAATATGAAAAATGCAATAAAATATTTATTTAAGTGTTTCATATGCTCCTCCTTTTTACACGTTTCTGTAAAATTTCCTTGTTTTGAGTATACCATAAATTTGATTCAAAGTCAATGATTTTAAATTTTTACATATACACTTTTCACGTTTTAAAATAAAAGTCTTTACTTTTGCAATTTAATTTGTTATAATACTAAATAATTGTACTATTAAATTCATTGGGGGTATTTTTACAATGAACGATAAATTAAAAAGCCCTATGGTAAACAATCTTTTCCGTGCCGTTATGTCCTTAAACAACATCGAGGAATGTTATGATTTTTTCGAGGATTTATGCACAGTTGCCGAAATTAAAGAAATGGCAAAGAGAATAGCGGCAGCACATATGTTATCGGAAGGAAAAAAATATACAGAAATTGCAAACGAAACAGGTTTGTCTACTGCTACAATAAGCAGAGTCAACAGATGTCTCAAATACGGAAGCGACGGCTACACAAGAGCTTTGTCGAAAATTGATTATGAAGACTAACGGCTACAGCGAGTATTTTTCAAAAGTTTATGACAGTTTAATATCGGATATAAATTACAGTCAGTGGGCTGATTTTTACGAGCTTTGCTTTAAAAAATTCTCGAGTTTTGACGTAAAGAATATATGCGAAATTGCCTGCGGAAGCGGAACTATGTCAATCGAACTTGAAAAGAGAGGATACATTCTTTCAAGCTCTGATTTGTCGGAGGAAATGTTGTCGTTAGCCGAAAACAAATCCAGAAATGCAAATTGCAGAAACATCACTTTCACAAAGCAGGATATACGCTCATTTGTTGTATATTCAAAGGCAGACGCTGTAATATGTATGCTTGACAGCATAAATTGTTTGACATCGCCAAAGTATTTGGAGGAATGTTTTAACAGCACGAAAGATGCCTTAAAAGATGGTGGTCTTTTTATTTTTGATATTAATTCAAAATTCAAGTTTGAGAATGTTTACAGTGACAATGCATACATTCTTGAAGATGACGGCGTTTTGTGTGCCTGGCAGAATTTTTATAATTCAAAGAGCAAAGTGTGTGATTTTTTGTTGTCATTTTTTATAATGCAAAGTGATGGAATGTATGAACGTCACAACGAGGACATACGCCAGAAAATGTATACCGTTAAAACAATATCAAACTATCTTTCAAAAAGCGGTTTTGAAATTTGTGGTATATTTTGCGATTTTGATTTTACCAAAGCAGACGAAAACAAAGACGAAAGAATATTTTTTGTGGCGAGAAAAAGAATATAGGTGGAGTGATAAATCTAAATGAATCAAAATATCTTAACAAGAGCAATGACTCGTGACGGAAATGCTAGAGTTTTATTATTAAACTCCAAAACTATCGTCAACGATGCAATTAAAATACACGGCCTTTCCCCCACTTGTGCTGCTGCACTTGGAAGAACACTTACTGCAACAAGCTTAATCGGCGTTATGCTGAAAGATAAAAAGGATTCTGTTACAGTTACCTTCAGTGGCGACGGAGATGCAGGCAAGATACTTGCCGTTTCAGATTATTATGGCAACGTCAAAGGATTTGTACAGAATCCCAAGGCTGATTTACCTCCAAAGCCGAACGGAAAACTTGATGTTTCAGGGATTGTTGGAAAAGGAACCCTCAGCATTATCAAGGATATGGGACAAGGCGAGCCATTTGTCGGACTTGTGCCCATTACCTCTGGCGAAATTGCAGAAGATATAACAAATTATTTTGCAACAAGTGAACAGATACCTACGGTTTGTGCACTTGGCGTTTTAATTTCACGTGACTATACTTGTCTTTCAGCCGGAGGATATATGATTCAATTACTGCCGGGTACAGATGAGAGCTTTATAAGCAGACTTGAAAAACAAATTCCTAACATTCCTCCCGTTTCATCAATGTTTTCAGACGACAAAACCAATGAGGAATGTTTAAAGCAAATTCTTGGAGATATAGAATTTGACATTTTTGACGAAAACGAGGTTTCATATTTATGTACCTGTTCACGAGAGCGTGTTCAAAGAGCCGTAGTCGGAATCGGAAAAAATGAAATACAAAGTATGATTGATGAGGACAAGGATATTGATATATCCTGTCAGTTCTGCAACAACGTATACAAATTTACGCCAGATGATTTAAAAAGATTACTGTCAAAAATTGCTCAGAAGGATTAAACAAATGGATAAATGGCATAACACTATAAATATTGAAAACACTTCTCTAACCGAGCAAGAAAAATACAAAGACACTGTAAAAAGCATTTTATGTGAAAAGTTTTTGTCTTCAGGAAAAAAGCCTGCGGTTTATATTGCAACATTTGGTTGTCAGCAGAATGAAGCCGACAGTGAACGGCTTTTGGGAACAGCTATTGAACTTGGCTTTGAAAAATCTGAAATAATTCAAAAGGCAGATCTTATAATTTTCAATACATGTGCTGTTCGTGAACATGCAGAATTAAAAGCTCTCTCAAAAACCGGTCAGTTAAAGCACCTAAAGGACAAAAACAAGGATTTGATTATAGGTCTATGGGGTTGCATGGTCGGACAGCAATCAAGAGTTGACGATATCAAAAAAAGATATCCGTATGTTGACTTTGTTGCAAGCCCGAATATGCTGCACAAACTTCCTGAAGTTCTGTGTGACGTAATGCTTTCAAAACACAGACGGCTGGTAATTGATGAAACCAATTACGATATTGTTGAAAACATACCTGTATTGCGAAACAGTGATATAAAGGCATGGGTTTCGATAATGTACGGCTGTGACAATTTCTGCAGTTACTGTATTGTTCCGTATGTTCGCGGACGGGAACGCAGTCGAAAGCCTGAGGACGTAATAAGTGAAGTAAAAGGTCTTGTAAGTTCGGGATACAAAGAGATTACTTTGCTTGGGCAAAATGTAAATTCCTACGGCAAAGGTTTAACCTCTGTACAAGGCTATGATTTTTCAAAGCTTATTACCGACATATCAAATCTTGACGGTGATTTCTGGATAAGATTTATGACCTCTCACCCGAAAGATGTTTCGGACAGTCTTATAAAGGCAATTTCGCAAAACAACAAAATCGAGCGACATTTTCATCTTCCACTGCAATCAGGCAGTAATGACATTTTGAAGAAAATGAACAGAAAATACACTCGTGAAAGTTACCTTGAAACAGTCTCAAAATTAAAGTCTGCCGTACCGGACATTGTACTTACAACGGATATTATCGTAGGCTTCCCCGGTGAGACAGATGATGATTTTGAAAAAACCTTGGACATTGTAAAACAAGTAAAATTTGATGCAATATATTCGTTTATATACTCGCCAAGACCGGGTACGCCGGCAACCAAAGTTGAAGATTTGACAACGCACAAGCAAAAAACTGACCGTATGGCTAAGCTTATGGCTTTACAACGCGAGAACGTCCTTAAAATCAATGAAAGTTTTGTCGGTAAAACAGTAAGAGTTTTATGCGAATCCCACATTCAACAGGATTCAACATCCGTTGGCAGAACTTCCGGCTTTAAGCTTGTTAAATTCAAGAGCAAAGGCGACAATTACGCAAAATTTGTAAATGTAAAAATAACCTCGTTTGGAGAAGCACTCCTTATAGGTGAAGAAATATAAAACTATTTGGAAGGAAAAGAATTATGAAAATGGAAATTATAGAAATAGCAAGACAGCTCGGTCAGATGCTTACCGAGAGTGATGAATACAAGAATTTTTGTACCACAAGAGATGTTTGCCGTGCAAATATCGCATTAAAAAACAAGCTTGATGAGTTCAAGGTTCAAAAAAGTATTCTTGATGTTGAAAACGAAAAAGAAGACAAGGACGAATCACTTATTGATGCAGTAAGTGCAAGAGTTGAAACTCTCTACAAGGAAATAACCGAAAACCCCGAAATGAAGGCTTACAACAAAGCTGAAGAAGATTTAAACTTGCTTATGACCGCAATAAATATGACTATCACTTCTTATATTTCACCCGAAAATCTTGCAACAAATCAAGATGATCAAGATGGTGACCAAAACTGTACTCACAACTGCTCAACCTGCAGAGGTTGTCATTAAACTCTTACGTAAGGTCAGATAACGGAGGTTAACAATGCCGTATACTCCTATGATGCTTCAATATCTTGAAGTTAAAAAACAATATGAAAACGAAATACTGTTTTACCGTCTAGGTGACTTTTACGAGATGTTTTTCGACGATGCAATAACAGTTTCACGTGAGCTTGACCTGACCTTGACAGTTAAAAACTGCGCAATGGGGAAACGTGCACCAATGTGCGGTGTTCCCTTTCACAGTGCGGAAACATACATAGCTCGTCTTGTAAAGAAAGGTTATACTGTTGCAGTCTGTGAGCAGACTGAGGACCCCGCAACAGCAAAAGGCATAGTAAAACGTGAAGTTGTAAGAGTCATTACACCCGGTACTGTTACAGAAAATGTTATGCTGACCGAGGGCAAAAACAATTATCTGTGTTCAATGTACATTTCCGGTACAAGTGCAGGACTTTGTTTTGCCGATATATCAACAGCACAGGTCAATGTAACACAGATAACCGACGGTGAAATTAATAAGCTCATCATAAATGAGCTTGCCACGTATTGTCCAAGTGAAATTATTTGCAATTTGGATAAAGACGTAATAAAAGAAATAAGCACTTTTTCAATTTCAAGAATAGGAGCGGTATTTAACGACAGACTCAAATATCTATTTGAAAACAATGCTTATGGTAACGTTGTTGACAAATTTGGCAAAGCTGAGCTTGACGAGCTTCGTCTCGGTGAAAATTCACCTGCCACATTTGCCCTTTCTGCACTGCTTTCATACATTTCGGACACACAAAAGGTTGACTTATCATACATTGACAAAATAAATGTTTATGACAGTAACGTATTTCTCGGCATTGATGTGAATACAAGAAGAAGTCTTGAATTGTGCGAAACTATGCGTTCCCGTGAAAAAAAAGGCTCACTTCTCTGGGTGCTTGACAAAACCAAAACATCTATGGGTGCAAGACTACTCAGAAAATGGGTTGAAATGCCTTTAATCAACTGTAATGAAATAATTAAAAGGCAAAGTGCGGTTGGCGAGATTTTCGACAATTTTATAAAAAAAGAGGAGCTTCAGCATCTTTTATCGGGAATAAGCGACCTTGAACGTCTTATGACTCGCATTGTTTACAACACGACAAATGCCAAGGATATGAAGGCTATAGAACGTTCGCTCAGCATGCTTGGACCGATAAAGGAGCAATTAGAGGGTTTTGAATGTCCAGAATTAAAGTATTTCTATTCAAATATTGATACTCTTGACGAAATACGGCAGTACATTTCCGAGGCTATCGTCGATGAACCGCCTCATTCCATCCGAGAGGGCGGAATAATCCGTGACGGATTTAACGCTGACGCCGATGAGCTTCGCAGTATGATGAACGACGGTCAGTCCTGGATGACTAAAATCGAACAATCCGAAAAAGAACTTACGGGAATTAAAAACCTGAAAGTCGGATACAACAGAGTTTTCGGTTATTACATTGAGGTAACAAATTCCTTTAAAGATATGGTTCCTGCAAGGTACGTAAGAAAACAAACGCTGACGGGAGCAGAACGCTACATAACCGAAGAACTCAAGGAAATGGAAACCAAGGTACTTGGTGCAAAAGAAAAGCTAAATACTATGGAATACAATATTTTCCAAGAGCTCAGGGAATTTATTGCTGCCAACCTTCACAGAGTTCAAAAAACCGCTTTCATGATAGCAAAGCTTGATGCCTATGTGTCGCTTGCAGATGTCGCAAAAAAATACAACTATGTTTGTCCTGAGGTTGACACTTCAAATATAATTGAAATCAAAGATGGTCGTCACCCCGTTGTTGAAAGGCATCTGAAAAACGAGATGTTTGTGCCTAATGATGCTTATTTTAACGAAAACTCCAATCTTCTTCTCATAACCGGACCAAATATGGCTGGTAAATCAACGTATATGAGACAGACTGCACTTATTATAATTATGGCACAAATAGGTTCATTCGTGCCTGCAAAGAGTGCGAGAATCGGTATTGTTGATAAGATATTTACGAGAATCGGTGCATCTGATGATTTATCGGCAGGTCAATCCACCTTTATGATGGAAATGAGCGAATGTGCTTATATTCTCAAAAACGCAACAAACAAAAGCTTTATTGTTTACGACGAAATAGGCAGAGGTACTTCCACTTACGATGGTATGAGCATTGCAAGAGCAATAATCGAATACACTTGCAGCAAAAAGTTACATGCCAAAACTATGTTTGCAACTCACTACCACGAGCTTACGGAGCTGTCCGAAACCTACAAAGACGTTGTAAACTTCAACATAGTTGCAAAAAAACGTGGGGATGAGCTTATATTTTTACGTAAAATTGTTGCCGGTGCCGCTGACAGAAGTTATGGTATAGAGGTTGCAAAGCTTGCAGGAGTCCCAAAGGAAATTATAAAACGTGCCGATGAGATTTTATATGATATTGAAAACAGGCATATGTCCTTGCCATCAACAAATAATTCAAATGTTGTAAAGGATGCACCTAACCAAAACTTAGGTCTTGACAGCATTATAAATGATACTGTTTGCTCCGAGCTTAAAAAACTTGATGTAAACACAATTTCACCCATTGAAGCACTTTCAAAATTATACGAGCTTAAAAATATGCTTGAAAACAGCTAAAAACATCCGCCGTATTTTTCGGTACGGCGGATGTTTTTATAAAAGTCTGTAAGACAAAACGGTTGTTGCAAGTGTAAAGTAAATAATAGGTACGAAAATATCAATCAGAGTTGTTATCATAGGTGCCGCAACTATCGCAGGGTCAAGTCCTATTTTCTTAACAACAATCGGCAAAATTGTTCCGAGTGATTTTGCAAGTACTATCGATGTTATCAGTGAAAATGACACAACCAACGCAATCAGCATTTTATCTGCATCATTATAAAAAACAACAATTCGCACAATATTTATAGCAGAAAAAATAATACCGATTATCAGCGAAACCCGCAGCTCCTTCCAGAGAATTTTAAATGCATCCGTCAGCTTCAACTGCTCGGTTGTAAGACCTCTTATAACCGTCATTGATGTTTGCGTTCCAGAGTTTCCCCCTGTTCCAGTGAGCATTGGCATAAACGTTACAAGAATCGGTATTTGCGATACAACGTCATCAAATCTACCAAGCACGGCACCGCTTACCATTCCGGCAACCATAAGAATAAGCAGCCACGGAATTCTTGCTTTTACAAGCTGAAATGCACTTGTTTTCAGATATGGGGTATCTACGTGCTGAATTGCCGCCATAAGCTCAATATCTTCAGTTACTTCGGATTCAATTACGTCTACTATATCGTCAAAGGTTACAATTCCAACAAGTATTCCCTTGTTATCAACGACTGCAAGTGAATCAATGTCGTATTTTTTTATGATTCTTGCCGCTTCTTCCCTGTCGTCATGTGCAAAAACCATTACAACACTTGTGTCCATAAGCTGCGAAATAACTGTTTTTGAATCCCGACAACTTAAAATTCTGCAAAGGCTGATTGTTCCGATTAATGTTTTATTTTCATCGACAACAAAGCAGGAATTTATAGTTTCCTTTTTAAATCCGACCTGCCTTATATATTCGATAGTTTCATCAACATTCATACTGCCCTTTAAATCAATATATTCACTTGTCATTATGCTTCCGACACAATATTCCGGATAGTTTAAAAAAGCATTGATTGTTGCTCTTTTTTCGGGACTTGTAATTTTAAGTATTCGATTGACAACAGTTGCAGACAGCTCTCTGGTTATCTCAACTGCATCATCTACTTTTAAGTATTCTACAAGTTCACTCACTTCGTTATCGGTTACAGATGAAATTAAATCACTTTGAATTTCTGCCGAAAAATATACAAAAACTCCCGATGCAAACTGCTTTGAAAAAAGTCTGAAAACCGGTAAAAACTCAGGTACCTCAAACCCCTCAAGACATTCTGCGGCATCGACCGGTGAAATGCTTTCAAGAAGTGTACAAGCTTGTGAAAAAAGCTGTTTTTCCAAAAGGGACTGTAATTTTTCTTTTTCTAAAACAATATCTTTTATCATTTTTTGTTCCTC
>JAZQVQ010000197.1:0-5015 GCA_045631825.1 Eubacteriales bacterium
ATGGTTTTACACTCACCACATTCAGCCGATAAAGAACGGAAATTTTTATCAACAAAATGCCACCTTTGAGAAGTATATAAAATTAACATTCCTTTACCTTTTCGAACTTGTGTTAACTCGGTTAATAACTGAATTGGGAAGTCTTTAAAATCACGAGAATTAAACTCATTTTGTATTTCGTCCCAAGCAACAATAATAGGTTTGTCAAAGTCCTTCAATAATTCTCTCCAAGTGGTAAACTCAAAATCTTGTTTATTATAAAAATAATTAGTCATTATATAAATGTTATCACCATATTTCTCACGATATTCATCTAATAATCGTGACATTACAATAGTTTTTCCAGCACCAGGAAGGCCGAAAAAACCTTTTATTCCATATAAATGAATACCCATTTCCTTTTTATCTTTAATATGCTTTATTAAAAGATAAGGAAATAAAAAAATAGTTTTTAATATAACTAAAATCATATAAATTCCTTCCAATTCTAAATTGATAAATGCGATAAGCACAAGCCACCACTAAAGGTGCGTGGCTTGTGTGCAATAAATCGCATTATTATTAGGTAAGCGGTAATCTGTCCCATACCCAAACAACAACACCAATAGACATTTTGAACACCCACCAAAAGACAACGGATGAAGCAAAAATAGCCATTAAATCAACACCAACTACCCAGTTACCATAGGCAAGAATTGTTGAGAGTGTGCCTATCAATTCGGTAGGCAAATTAACGACCTCTATAGCACTAAACAATGTACGGAACAAACCGAAAAATAAATCAATAGCACCTTCAAAAATCATTTATTTAACCCCCTTTTTGACTTTGTTTTGCTTCTGCGATATGTTCACTTCTACCACTTACAACTCCTGCGTCATAACCAAAGAAGCCAATTAAATTTTTAATGTGATAAAATAACAACATAAGCACGATAAAGCCACGAATTATAGGTCTAAAAAACTCTACACCGTCTTTTAAAAATGAAGCATCAAACACTTTTAAATGAAAATCACCAACACCGACTATATTATAATCAATTTCAACATCCTCTACTGGTGTTTCATTTTGAAATAGATTTTCAAAAACTGTTGTATCAACTCCAAATTGTTGTTTTATATCATCTGCAAAATTAAGTGTTGCTTCTTGAACATATGTAACGTCAATCTCAAAAATTGCTTTTATACCATCAATTATTTTGGTAGGTAATTCCGTAATACTTTTAATAGTATTAACAAGCCCATCAACAATGTTAGTAAGCCAACCCCACAAAGTGTTAGAATCATCAGGTTGCCACCCGTTATCGTCTGGAAGTTCGTTATCGCCCCCTGTGTCACCTGTTCCACCTTCTCCCACAGGGGGATTTGAAAATTTGGGTCACCCCCCAAAAAAATTGTATCGTCACTTTTATAAACATCATTATTTGACCATAACAAGTGGTCACTATTTGTTATAACTGTTGTATCTGCTTCATAATCCGTTTTATTAACATATATCCACTGGTCATTATGGAAGTTATAAGTTAAATATGTTCCGTCATATTTAAATTTGACAACACCGTTATCAACATATACATTTTCGGTTGATACATATAAAGATGGTGCATCTAAAGATGGATTATCATATATAAAAGCAAATTGATATGTTGAAGTATCATAATTGGGCAATTTGGGATAATATGAGCCATAATAATTATAGTATGTATCATCACGCAAGCTATATATAAAAGGAAGTCCGCAATCATCACATACATCATCATTATTTACATCAGTAGTAGGACAAGTTGAGCCATCACATTCAGTTTGCAAATCTGCTACCTTTGTAAATTGACTTTTAAACCAAGTAATAAAAGTTGCATTTGTCGGCTCGGTTAATATTGTTACAGTATTAGGATTATAGGTGTTAATACCCCAATAGTTACTACTATACACAGTATCGCTATCGTAATAAACATAACTGACCAATCTATTTGCCCCGACAATAACAGTCATACCACTTTTTAAATATTTAGTTCCGCTATCATCAAAAACTGCAAAAGAAAAACTATCTTCAATAGTAACATTAGATTGTGAAGGTCTGCTCATGGCACCGTTAAATTCCCAAACACCTAACAAACTATCACTTAGAGTTTCCTCTGCATTAGCTGAAAATGGAACAATAAAAATCGTAGCAATTATTATGCTACATAAAAAAATTGTAAAAAATCTTTTCATAAAATATACCTTTCTATAAAATTAAAATAGGGAAGTGGGAAAACCCACTTCCCCAATGGGAATTAAAGGAATTTATAGATAACGCGAGGAATGAGGCTCAAGCCTACAAATGTCGCCATAATTCCAATGCCTACAGGCACAAGAGTTGTAAGACCGCTTGAAATCGCCTGTGTTACAGGTGCTACAAGTTCGGCAGTAATTGCAAATCCTTCCAACATAAATTCTCCTTTCAATAAAAAATCCTTAATAATTTATACAAAACATAGCAAACCAAAATTGCAGCTGCTACACCAACGAGCAATAAGTTAATTGCATACATTGATTTTAAAACTTCAGTTTGTTGTGTCAGTATCGTTATAATTTCCGTTGTATTCTCCATTAAATTCAATCTCCGCTTTTAACTCTTTAGCGAGATAAGTAACATTGATAGCGTAGACAAGCACCAATGCAAGAATAACCGCTAAAACAATAAACCAAATCCACGAACAGTCCCACATATTAAGACACCTTTGAAACCTTTACAACGGACAACTCTTTGAAAGAGTTATACTCTACAGTGATTTCTACCATATCACCTTTTTTCAATCCTTGTGGTAGTGCGTTGAACTCCTTACAAAAGAATTGAAATGGTTTGCAACTGTCAACATCTTCACAATATACAATGTAATAACTGTTGCCTTTCTTTGATACTTGCGTTTGAACTCCACGCAATTCCATTTTGTTTGTTTTGAGTGTAAGCATAAAAACTCCTTAAATATTAAATTTGTACCTTAAGTACTATAATTATTATACTAACTAATAATATTATTGTAAATTCGCAAAATAACCAAAGTTTTTGAAATTTTTTTGTCAAATCTGCACAAAAAAAGAATGGAACAATCCGCTATTGCTTCTTGATCCATTCTTTTTTATTATTGTTCTGTTTCTTTTTCAAAATAATATCTTTCGTTTTTTTCGTCAATCATCTTGCAAAAAATAGCCCCACTTCTGCGGAACTCCGACCAATAACCATTCATAGCACAATATGAGGCAAATTCCGTTACTGTCAGCTTACCGTCATATTCTTTAATGAATTGTATTAACTCTACCACTTTTTCGCCTTCACTCTTTTCAACTTTATTTATACTTTCTACTAACTTTTGTTTTAAATTGCCGAATACATCATCAATATTATATTGTGCTTTGTCGGTGTCGTTATAGTGTATAAGGTATTGCAAAGCATTGTCAAATCGTTTAACATTTTCTATATAGTTATGTTCAATTCCTAAATCTTTGCAAATAGCAGAACTCCAAGTGGCTTGATTAAATCTTAAGACAACATGCCAATGTGCTTTTTTAATTGAGCCATCATCTGCAATATCTTTATTATGCAAACAATAAGCATAATCATAACTTGCTTGTATTTTTTCTAATGCTAATACATGGCTTTCATCACTTGGATACAATAAAAGCATATGTACTCTTGAACGATATTTTTCTTTTGACATTTTAAACCTCTTTAATATTTGTATTTGAATTATTTTGATAATATTGCTCTGCTTCTTCTTCAGTCAACATATCAAAAGCATCATAAAGAAAAGCAAATATCATAGCCCTTTGTGTATCGTTAATCGGTACACCTTCAATATACATTCCGTCTAATGCGAAAAGTACATAACCGAGAATTGATTTATTCCCCATAAAATAACCTCCTATATTTGATAACTAATTATAACACAAATATATAATTGTGTCAATGTGTCATAATAAACAAAGTTTTAAACTGTTTTTTGTGCAATATGTCATTTTTGACACATGACACACAGTTTGCTTAGTCGTGGTGAGCAAACTGTGTCAATTCTGCTAACGCCCTTCGGTTGTTGAAATGAAATAGACCTATGAAAGACTTCGCTATTCATAGATCAATTTCATTTTGTCTATAGGTCGCTATCGCTTCCCGATTCGCTTCGCTCTAAACATTTAAGGCGCATATATCAAACGCCTTAAATGTTTATTAACAGTTTTTCTTCCTTACTTGCCTTCCCATTATAACTACGGCTGTCAAGGCTAAAATGAACGCTGTAAGCGGTCTTGACAGCCTTCGTTGTTTAATGGTCGCCAAGCAAGGCAGAAAGGTTAGGTAAAACAAATGATTAAGAATTATTATTTCACTTATGGAAGTTGGGTCGGCTTTCCCTACCAAAACGGATGGACAAAAATTGAAGCCACATCAAGACGTGCAGCTATTGCGATTTTTAGAGACCTTCACCCCGACCGCATAGAAGGTATAGTTAATTGCAGTATGATTTACGATGAAGAATCATTTAGAAAAACTGAAATGTGGACAAAAGGTAATAGAGGAGCACACGAAGTTGAAGTTGTTTTAATGCAACATATCAACACAAATCCATTCTAAAGAGGGGGGAAACCCCCTCTCTTTTTTTGCTCGGAATTATTCTCCTAAGTGATACACCTGTGCCAATTCCGTTCTATCCATATATTCTTTTGATTTTGCACTTTCAAGTTTTTTATAACTATCATAACTATTTCGCAATTCTTCAGTTTGTAAAAAAGATGTTGTATATTTTGGGTGTATCTTTCTTCGCTTATCGTAATCACTATTACTGCATAAATTGTCATAGTCCACAGGGTCATACATACGATAATATGTTAAATTACCTAAAATGGTTTTACACTCACCACATTCAGCCGATAAAGAACGGAAATTTTTATCAACAAAATGCCACCTTTGAGAAGTATATAAAATTAACATTCCTTTACCTTTTCGAACTTGTGTTAACTCGGTTAATAACTGAATTGGGAAG
>JAZQVQ010000198.1:0-4944 GCA_045631825.1 Eubacteriales bacterium
TCGACTAAGAAGATAAAAATTTCCCCACGAATAGTGGCGTAGATTGCTGTGGTCAGCAAGAAAACAGACTAAGAGGAAGAAAGCTCCCTTGCAGAAGTGGAAAAACCCCCGCTTAACAAAAAACAAACTAAGAAGAAAACACGTTCTTTGATATTTGACCCTCCTTAGAGTATTTTTCTGCCTTTTGGGGAAAATATTATAAACAGAATGTAAAATAAGTAAATACGTAAATAGGGAGAAAAATGCAAAAACGAATAACACTTGTATATAGCTTGCTGCTGCTGATAATATCACTTTTAACGCTGAGATTGTACGTTCTTTCAAACGGAAATAAATCCTCGCTTGTGCTTGATGGACAGTACACCCGAAGAGTAGACATTGCAAATCATACAGGCTTTGTGTATGATAGAAACTTAAACTTGCTGTCGCACACAAAACAAAACGGGGTTGTGTTTGTGGTACCTGAGGAGATAACACTGCCGTATGCGACGCTTTGCCAAAACTTAAGTGAAATTTGCACAAATGCAAACAGTGATGAAATATTTTCGCTTTTGATGGATAATACCCCGTTTAAGCTCACGACAAATGACGAAAAAGCACACGAAAAGATTTCGCAAGTTGACGGGGCATATTACTACGACACATACGAAAAAAGTTTGCAAAACGCACTGCACCTTGTGGGGTACACAAATAAAGACGGTAAAGGAGTTTGCGGACTTGAAAAACAATATGCCGACGTGCTTGATTATTTTGAAAGCGAGGTTTATGCCGTATACGAATCAAACGCATCGAAAGCAAAACTTGCCGACGGCTTTCTGACGTTTTATGATAACGGATACTCCAAAAACAAAGGGCTTGTAACGACAATAGATAAACAAATACAAGAGTTTACAGACTCTCTTGAGGGAGAGTATATCCAGAGCGGAGCGGTTGTTGTAACAAACGTGCAAAGCGGAGAAATTGTCGCACTTTCAAGCTATCCGCAGTTTGATTTGCAAAACCTGTCTGCAAGTCTTGACTCGGAAAACGGGGAATTTTTAAACCGTGCACTGTGCACCTTTACGCCCGGCTCTGTGTTTAAAATTGTAAGTGCCGTCACTGCACTTGAGATGGACGAATCGCTCTACGACTTTGAGTACGAATGTACGGGTAAGGTCGAGGTGGAACAAAACATTTTTCACTGCCATAAACGTGGCGGTCATGGAAACCAAACGCTCAAAGAGGCGTTTGCAAATTCCTGTAACACCTATTTTATAGAGCTTGTAAGCAGGGTGGGACTTGAAAGTGTGGTGCATATGTGCGAGAAAATCGGTGTCGGACAAGAGATAAATATAGACGGCATAAAAACGCAAAAAGCAAATATTCCAAGTGCCGACAACGCATCGGCAAGCTTTGTTGCCAACATCTCTTTCGGCCAGGGCCCACTCTTGCTGTCGCCTGTTGATATGGCAAATATTATGTGCGTGTGCACAACCGGTAAAATTATTCCGCTGTCTGTTATAAAGGGAACTTTCGACGGTGAAAAAATCGAATACTTTGAAAAATTGCCCCAAAAAACCATTCTCAAGCAAAGTACCGTCCTTAAAATGCGTGAAATGATGAGACTTTGCGTTACAGACGGGACAGGCAAGTCTGCCAACGTAAAAGCTGTCTCTGTCGGCGGAAAAACTGCTACCGCACAGACGGGTTTGTACTATGAAGACGGTACGGAAAAACTGCATACGTGGTTTTGTGGCATTATCGGCATAAATTCGCCAAAATATTCCATAATAATCTTTTGTGACGCAAATAGTCGAAACAATAAGTCTCCTGCCGAAATTTTTAGTTTGCTGACAGAAAAAATCATAAATTGGTCAAAATAGGATGATAAAAATCGTCAAATTGTAAATTTTTAAACAACCATTCGACAAAATTCACCCTTTGTTAATTAACGAACAGTAAACGAATGTTAAACTTTCACAAATCGGCATGAACATATTGAAAATTGTCTTTAAATGTGCTAAAATTAAGTTACTTTGTTGGAAAGCGAAAAACAATCTCGAAAAAACAAAAAACCAACTACAAAAACTTTACGAAGGATGGACAGAAAATGAACAACGAAACAAACGAAAAGAGAGTTTTAATTGCGGATACGAGCATAGAATTTCGCATTGGACTTAAAAGCTATTTGACAAAACACGGGTACGAAGTTGTGGGAGAATGTGCCGATGGTCAGGAAGCCGTTGCCGAGGCTCAGATAAAACAGCCCAAGGTGGTTGTTCTTGATATACTTCTGCCACGCCTTGACGGAATAGATGTAATAACAGAAATCCGGAGTAAAATGCCCGACGAGGATATTTCGTTTATTATAGTTACAGGTGTCGGAAACAGCAAGATGCTTAACGACGCAAGTCAGGCAGGTGCGATGTACTGCCTTATAAAACCCTGCGATTACTCGGTTATTGCTTCAAAAATTGATAAAGCTCTGTCGGCACAAAAAGAACGTCTCGAAAACAAGGCGGAGAATGAATTGGAAAATGTTCCGGATATCGAAACTCAGGTTACGAAAATTATTCATCAAATAGGGGTGCCGGCTCACATAAAGGGATACCAGTACCTCAGAACTGCTATTATTATGACAATGAGCAACACTGAGCTTATAAATTCCATCACAAAACAGCTGTATCCCAATGTCGCAAAGGAATACAGTACAACCTCGTCACGTGTTGAACGTGCTATACGTCACGCCATAGAGGTTGCCTGGGACAGAGGCGATATTGACGTTATCAATTCCTATTTCGGATACACTGTCCAAAGCTCAAAGGGAAAGCCTACAAATTCTGAATTTATCGCTCTTGTTGCGGACAGCTTAAGACTCCAGAACAAATCGGCATCCTGATTTTGACTTTCTTCCCACTTTCCCCCAAGAAATTAGGCAAAGAACTTTATTCAAGGGACGCTTTTATACGTTTCCTGTTTTATACCCCGCGGGCAAGTTTTTTGCTGTTGTTGTGGATAGTTTAAGACTTCAGAACAAATCCGTATCAAAAATCATATCTATAATGTGATGACGCAAAAAGTTTTTCCGAGTTTTTTGCATACGTCGATGACATTTTTTGTGCCACTCGATTTTCCGTCCCAGAATGCAACAACGCTGTCGGCATAATTGACAATTTCTCTGTTACGTATTATGGGAGCGGACTTTCCGTATTTGTCGTAGTCGGGCATGAAAACCGTAAGCTTCAAGTTTCTCTGTCTTGCATATTTTTCTGCACATTTATCTATACCCCTTGCACCCCCTGAAACTATTTCCGTAGTTTTTGGGGGTATATATTTTGTAAAATCCTCGATAAAAAGATTTCTTGAACCTATTATTGCAACCTTCATAAAATACCTCATAATGTGAATAGAATAGTAAAGCCCGTTTTGTGCATTTTGTTACCAACAAGTGTACTTAATATAAGTATACTTACGACATTATAGCACAAATTAATCTTAAAATATACTTAAAATAAATAAATTTTAAGATTTCAGGGAGAGTCGCTATGAGAAACAAGAACAACAAGCATCTCGGTATAGAAATAGACCCAACGCTTCACTATAAGTTACATTATATATCCAAGTACGAGGGACGCTCGGCTAACGGGCAGATTCTCTATCTTATCCGCAAGTGTATCAAGGAATTTGAAAAAATCGACGGCGTAATTGATGTGCCGGCAGACATACAATCAAAGGAAGAAATTTGACTTTGAAAAAATTTTTGTAAATTGCAAAAAAACTCTTGACAAATAAAAAAATACTGTTATAATAAAAGTGTACTAAAAAGGTACACTTTAAAACAAAGGAGTGATTTGTTGCGTTTTCCATTAGAAACGGATTACTCTTTGAGGATAATGCAGACGCTTGCAGGGCTTGGCAGTCGATGTGATGCAAAGCAACTGTCGGAAAAGTGCAGTATATCGCCGTCGGTGGCACTCAAGCTTTTGAAGAAACTACATTCGGCGGGGCTTGTGCAGTCTCACCCGGGCAAGAGCGGAGGGTTTGAGCTTTCAAAATCGGCCCACGACATCAGCCTGTACGACATAGTGCTTGCATCGGGCGAAAATGTAAACATAAATATTTGTGTTGATTGCAAGTATGAGTGTGGCAGGTACGAGCACAAGGAAAACTGTTTTTTCCACTGTCTTTTCGGACAAATAAGCGATGACTTGAGGGAAAAACTTTTGTCAACGTCGTTATCACAAACAGTAGGTCAAATTTAAAAAATATATTATTTTGGAGGATTTTTGTTATGAAAAAATATGTATGTTCAGTTTGCGGTTATGTTCATGAGGGAGCAAATCCCCCCGAAGCTTGTCCAGTATGTAAGGTTCCGGCTGAAAAGTTCAAGGAAATGCAGGAGGGTGCAGCTCTTGCGGCAGAACACGTATATGGTGTTTATGCAAAGACAGTAAAGAACAACCCCGACATATCCGACGAGGACAAGAAGTACATTTTTGTACAGCTTATGGCTAATTTCAACGGCGAGTGTGCAGAAGTAGGTATGTATCTCTGTATGGCAAGAATTGCTCACAGAGAGGGCTATCCCGAAATCGGTCTCTATTGGGAAAAGGCAGCTTACGAGGAAGCAGAGCACGCTGCAAAGTTTGCAGAGCTTCTCGGCGAAGACCTTGAGCCTAATATGAAGGCTACAACAAAGGATAACCTTGCATGGAGAGTTGACTGCGAATACGGTGCAACACAGGGCAAGTTCGACCTTGCTTCATGTGCTAAGAAAAACGGCCTTGATGCTATACATGACACCGTTCATGAAATGGCAAGGGACGAAGCTCGCCACGGTAAGGCATTTGAGGGCCTCCTCAAACGTTTCTTCTAAGTTGAGATTTCAACCTTTTGTAAGATTGATAACCCCTTTATTTACTAGGTAAATCTCTCTTACAACTGATTTTTCACTAAATAGAAAAA
>JAZQVQ010000199.1:0-3823 GCA_045631825.1 Eubacteriales bacterium
GCTTCCCGTTGTAAACGGAACAAAATCAATGTGAAGGTGCGGCGTTGATTCATCCATGTGAAGATGAGCAGAGAAAACTTTCAGATACGGATTGCGTTCTTGGAACGACCGGAAATATTCGTCGAGTATTATCTCGGCAAGTTTACCGTTCTCATCTTTCGCACTCATATCATTACGGTCACCAATCTGCAAAATGATTTCGTGAAAGGTTTTTTCCTGCTTACCCGTTCGGATTTTCTCATAGTAGTTTTCGATTTTTCTGTCGGCACGTTTCTGCTTTGCGTTGTATCTTTTCTGTGCTTCATCGAAAAGCTGATGATACACATCGGTTATCTTTTCGTTGCAGTATTCAATGTTTTTGTGAGTTCTTTCGAGGTCTGTGTTCTTCGCATTGAACACTCTGCTGTTGTGATTCACCGAGCCTTTGCCTACCATTGCGCTTATCGTTCTTTTAATTCAATCAACTCCTTTAAAATTTAAAATCTACAAACCTTAAAAACGGTTTTGTTACTTTTGTCAAAAGTAACGCAAGGTCGGTTGTTTCAGTTCCGAACATACGGTACATTCTTTCCTGAAGTCTGCGGTAAGTATCTTCAAGAGCGAGATACAAGACCTTTCCTTTTCTTGTCGGCAAGTCCCAAAGCGGTGTGCCTGTGCTCACGTGATACGCAAGCTGAGTAACGAAAAAACTTTTACCAATCTTCGGTGAACCTGCAAAAAGATATGTTCCGGGATAAAGCAAATCCTTAATGACTGATGCGTTTGTGCAGTAAATATTTTCAAAAAGTTCCTGCATAGTTAACGTGTCAAGCGGTGAGATTTTATTTTTGTCTGACATCGGTTTCCTCCTTTCATTGATATTTGTTTTTCTTTTTTCGGCGGGTACTAAATCATAAGTATCAACTCCCTAATTTTTTAATGAAGGGCAAAACACCTTTCACTTATTTGAACAAACACTCTCGAAATGGACACCCCAATTTGGCTGTTTTCGGAAAAGTTCAAAAGTTTTTTAAAATACCCTTCACTATGTATGAACTGGGAGAGGGCAAATTGTAGGGTGTTTTTTGAAAAAATTTAAAAAAACTCTCACTTATTTGCACTGGGAGAGGGCAAAATTACACCCTGATTCTGAAATGTTTACAAACAATTCAAAAAGTCCTCTCATTATGTTTGCACTGAGAGAAGCCGAATTCGGAATCATTTCCGAAAAGTTTTTATAAATATTTTTCGTGACAGCAAAAGTACCGTCATCATTTCAAAAAATATTTTGTGTCCAAGTGAGTTGACGGCAGAATTGCCGTCACTTTTCAAACACCCTTCACTTGTTTGGAATTAGAAGGCACTTTTGCACACCCAAATTTCAAAAAAATTTCAGACAATAAAAAATGCCCTCCCGTTTGGGAGAGCAAATATAAAAGCAAAACAATTGTACTATTAATACATAATTCGGTTGGATTTTTTATTGATTCATATTGACAAGATTATCCTTTGTGATTTATAATTTGGGCATAACCAAGTTTGGTTTTGACCAAATTGAAGTTTGATGTGGAAAGGAGAGATTAAAATCAGAAAACGAAAACTCAACACAACAAAATCTGATATGATCAAAATTGCAACAAAAATGTTCATAACGAAGGGTTATTCGGTAACAACCTTAAGAATGATTGCCGATGAGCTTGATACAAGCGCAGGTCACCTCTCTTTCTATTTCCCGTCAAAGGATGATATGCTTGCGGTTCTTACCAATATGCTTTGCGAATTTCAGCGTGAAATGATGGAGCTTGAAGCCGGTGAAGGAATGAGTTCGCTTCTTTCAATCTGTCTTGAACTGATGTCAATGGCTGCGGCTTGCGAGGAAGATGAAATTGCAAAGGACTTTTTGGTTTCTTCATACGGCAGTTCAAAGTGTCTTTCAATCATTCATAAGAACGACACAGCCCGTGCAAAAGAAGTTTTTGCTCAATACTGTTCCGATTGGAGTGACGAACAGTTCAAATCGGCGGAATATCTTGTCGCAGGCATTGAACAGGCAACGTTGAACGCAATTGATAAATCCGTACCGTTTGAAACACGCATTTCGTTTGCATTGAACACAATAATGACGATTTACAATGTACCTGAAGATATCCGCAGGATAAAGATTGAAAAGGTTCTTGCGATGGACTACCGTTCAATCGGTAATCGCATTTTCAAAGAGTTCAAGGAATATGTTGAAAAAGCGAATATAATTAACGGAGGGTAAGTTTATGGCTGATAATTTAAAAACCAAAACTGTTAACACCACAGAAGAATATCCGACCAAACCGACGAAAGAGAATAAGGCGGATGCTTGTGTAAAAAGAGCAGCAAGAATTCTTACTGAAGAACTCAAACGAGCTGAAGCAAAGCTTGCTGCCGAAGGAAAAATCAGCAACAAGTAATTCCGCTTGATGCTGAAAATATGAAAGTAAATAATTTGTATTCACATACAAAGGAGGAAAACCTATGAAAAAAACACACAAACTCATAAGCATACTGATTGTTTTGGCGATGCTTCTGTCGGTTGCTCCGCTGAGCTTTGTTACGACTACTGCAGCTGAGATAACTATGTCAGAACCGGTATTAACAACAGACAAGTACGACATAAACGGTGACGGAACGAATGATGCTGTTTATGAAATTACCGATGTTTCGGAACTGTATTGGTTTGCAAACCTCGTTAATACCAAAGCCAAAGACGGAGGAAACAACAAAGCCAATGCAATATTGATGAACAATATCACGGTCAACGAAAATGTTATTGTTGATGGTGCTCTGACATCCGACACTTCTTCCTTGAATGTTTGGACAGCTATGGGTAAAACCGTCTTTTCGTCAGGCTGGTACGGCGGTTGGTTTGACGGTAACGGCAAGACCATCAGCGGTCTTTATGTGAATGAAACCAACAATTACCGTGGCTTTATAGGTTGTATCGGTGAAGGTGGCGGCATCAAGAATCTTACTATTGAAGATTCATATTTTACAAGCACAACAAGTAGCCTTGGTGCATTTGTAGGCACAATGAGTTTGGACTCTGCTGCTGTTAAACCTGTCATTGAAAACTGTAAGCTGACGGGAAGCATTGTAAGCGGCACAGGTTATGTTGGTGGTATTGCCGGCGGTGCTGATTACGGTGAAATTATTAGTAACTGCCATATGTATAACAGCACAATCATTGGCACAGGAGATAATATTGGCGGTATTGTCGGTAATGCAGGTGACTACAATAATGAAACATACATCAGACTCTGCTCTGTAAACGGAGGTAGTGTCATCGGCGCAAATAAGGTAGGCGGTATTATCGGTTGCGGTTACGAACTGTCTAAAACAAAAATATCCGCTTGCTGTAACTACGGTACATCCGTTACCGCCACAACCAAATATGCCGGCGGTATTCTTGGTGAAGACGGACATTGTTATTCCTGTTTTGTAACTGCAAAAGTTACCGCACCCAAAAATAAAGGTCCTTTTGCAGGTTACGGCAACCACTACTATTCCGCTTACGATAGCGATATTTACGGTGAAGGAATTAACCATATTAGCTCAAAATCTTTCACTACTGCTGAAATAGAAGCAGGTGTTGCAACATATTTTCTTGCAGATACGACTCCCAGCAATACAGTCTATGTTCTGTGGGGTCAGAAGATTGGCGAAGACAAGTATCCTTCGTGGAATCCTGACGGCAATCAGGACTATATTGTATACAGAGTTGATGATACTGAAAACGGCGGATACATTTATTACAACGGCGATGCCGCAGCTGAATATGAACCCAACGAAGACGGTATTTACGAAATTGCAAACA
>JAZQVQ010000200.1:0-2515 GCA_045631825.1 Eubacteriales bacterium
TCATCCGGGACTGACCGCAGTCAAATACGGCAAGGGTGGCTCTCCGACAGTGAAGAAGATGCAGCAGTGGCTCGGTATCGCTCAGGACGGGCAGTGGGGCAGAAACACAAGCATCGCACTCCAGAAGAAACTGGGTGTCAAACAGGACGGTATAGCCGGGGCTGCAACGTTCAAGGCTCTTCAAAAGTTCCTGAACGGATCTCAGCCGGCACCAGCTCCGACACCGACACCGACTACAAACGCACAGAAGATAGTCGCAAGGGCTAAAGAGTACGCATGGCCTTACGGGACCGCAGCGAGTAAGTACTCATACAGTAAGGGCTCAGCTAAGGCAGTTTACAAATCGGCCCTGAAGAAGTACATGGGCAAGTCAGCTAAGATCTCACAGACAGACTGCGGATATTTTGTATCGACTTGTGTCCGGGCATCAGGCACATCGGGTTCGTTCCTCGCTCTTCCGGGAAGCTATAAAAAGTCATACCCATCCGTACCGAGCACGATGAGAATCGTATCGAAGGGCGGTGTGGCAAGTCTCCAGCCGGGCGACGTTATTCGATACAGGAAGAAATCGGGACAGCACACAGTCATATACATCGGTGACGGACTGATCGCACACGCTTCGAGGAAAAACGCATTCCCGAGAGTGAGCAAGTCGAAACCGTGGAATAATTCAAACGTAAAGAAATCGACCATACAGGTCATAAGGGCAAAGTAAAATGACAGACGCAGTTTTGACAGCAATAATAACAGGCGGCCTTGCAGTAATAAGCAATCTGCTCATATCGTGGCAGAACGGCTCCAAGACACTGTACAGGATCGAACAGCTCGAGAAAAAAGTCGAGAAACACAACGACCTTGTCGAGAGGGTAGCTATCATCGAACGTGACGAGAAAACTCAGTGGAAGCAGATTGACGAGATCAAGGCAAAGCTGGAGAGAATTTAGGAGGGCATCATGCTCAAAATTGACGGAAACAATAACATAACGCTGACAAGAGGGGACACGCTGACATTGACTGTCACTCTGCTGCACGAAGTAGATCCTGTTCCCCCGGCAACGGAACCGACCATCGAGCCGTATGTGCCGGTCGAAGGGGATGTGATTCGCTTTGCAGTCTCGAAAGGGTACAAGTCCGAACCGGGCTATGAGCTCCAGTTCTCGAAGGTCATACCGCACGATACTCTGACATTCACAGCATCCAGCACCGAGACCGCACTGGAATATAAAACATATAACTACGATGTCGAGATCACACACGCTGATGGATGTGTTGATACATTCATCAGTGGAAAGCTGACAATAGTAGGGGAGGCGAAGTGATGCACGTTTACGGAGAACTGTCAGGCGTTTTGACACCAGCCGGGACTCTCTCCGGCTCACTTTCAAAACCGCAGACATTAAGTGGCGAACTGACTATACCCCAAACACCGGCGGAAGGTTCCGCGACTGTATCGGGTTCTGCTACGATCAACCCGATATTAAGTGTGAACGATGAAGGTGTTATCACGGCAACGGTCGATACCACTTTATCGGTGACGCCTGATGTCGTGCCCGGATTAATCACTGTCGGAACACCGGGATCGCTCGTTTTAAGTGGCAATACGCAGTATCAAATGTATAAACGCACTTCTGATGACTTAACTGCCAACGCCGGAACTGTAACGGCACCGCTCGGATACTATCCAGAGAACGCCTCAAAAACGATAAGTCTGAAGCCGACAGTCATACGACCTGACGCTCAGCTCGTTCAGTCCTTCACGTTCGACCAGTATGCCGTGACAGATTTGAAGCTGACTATTCCGGCATATACCACAACGGCACAGTCGCTTAAGGCTACGTCAAATCTATCGCCAACAATAACTGTTGACACAGCAACAGAAACATTTTTTGTTGTTGAGAAATTTCTGACTATACCAGAATACTCAATAACAACAAAGGCAAAGGGCAGACAGGAGTACACATATTGTGTTTACTTTTATGAGCTTGCAAGAGTGCCAGCAAATACTGTTTATTCGTTAGACAGAACAGGAGCGGTAACATCCGCGACTAACATAATAGCAACCATGTCAACGTACAGAGAGCTATACTGGTCAACAACTTCGGCACTTACACTATACAGCTCAAACGCCTATGGATGTTACCAGACACCGACAGCACCAACAATCTCGGGCTCCACTCTGACGATCAAGACTCCTGTTCTCGGCATTCGTGGAAGTACGTCTTACTTTACATCAACCTTTATGAACGCACTCACAGACATTCGTTACCAGTACATCATCGACGTTTACAAGGCACCGAAAGAGGCTCTGGGCATTGACGGTTGGATAACGAATGAAGAAGTAAATCATATACTTGAATGTGCGAATAGTACGACACACAAACTAACTTAGGCCGCAAGGGGAGCGGCATTTCACCTCCTTTCTTAAAGATACACGCAGAAGAAAACCGGGGCTTAACAGTCCCGGTTCTTTTGCGTTTTTGGGCCGAAAAACGACCGATTTATTTTCGATTTAAGC
>JAZQVQ010000201.1:0-10572 GCA_045631825.1 Eubacteriales bacterium
TTTATGTTGATGGAAAAGAAGTTGAACGTGATGTGTACGCATATACACCGTTCCAGATAGACGATAAACTTAATTTGTACTATTGTACAGACTTTTCGGACGGAGAGGGAACTCTCAAGATCTTTAACGGCAGAAAGGTAAAAGAAATTTCCGATGACGTTTATTCATTTAATGTAAGTGACAGTAAAAATGTTTACTATATAAAAGACTTTGATAATGATGATTATACATATTCACTCTGTAAGTTTAACGGCAGAAAAAGCACAGAGCTTGCTGAAGATGTATATGAGTATGAAATGATAGGGGAAAATAAGATTATTTACCTTGGTGATTACAGCATAAGTCGTTTGGAGGGAGAACTCTACTATAAAGAGGGAAATAGTAAACCTAAAAAGATTGATGATGATGTTTCCACGATAGTGTTCCCTCGTGTAGTTTATAAATAAATTCAAGTCAAATAATCGGCACTTGTCTGTTTTGAAACAAGTGCCGGTTGTGATTTTTTTGTTTATTTGCGGAGGTGGGTTTTTTGATAATAAAAAAAGAGAAAGCAACGGCGAAATTTGTTGTAAGAGAAGGATTGCTGAAAGAAAAAAGTAATTTTCATTGGCATCCCAGAACTGAAATCTGTTTGATAAAAAAAGGTAAATGTGATTTTTATGTAAATGGTGTACTGTATAACGGTGACGAGGGCGACCTGTTCGTGTTCAAGAGCGGGGATATACATTGTTTTATGCCTGAGGATGAAAGCGTGTTTGATCTGACTCTTTTTGAACAGACCATTATCAATAATCAACAAATTAAATGTCCGTTTGTCAAAACTCATATAACAAAACAGGAACTGCAAAAATATAATCTTCTTGAAATAATTACGGATATTTTTCAAAAGATGCTTAAAGAAAATGAAACCAAGGATAGTTTTTACGACGTTATAATGCAGTCTTATATTATACAGATGTATGCCTTGCTTTCAAGATACTTTGAAAATAAGACCTTTGATAACACAAAGGATGTAAGAAGATTTGAGGACTTCCAGAAAATTCTTGATTATATATCCGAAAACTATGCAAACGACATCTCACTTTCTGATATATCAAATGAGCTTAACTATAGTGTGAGTAACGTTTCGCTCATGTTCCCGAAATATGTTGATATGAATTTTAAAAAGTATCTTGATAATATACGTGTAAACCGTTCTATTGAGCTTATACAGAATGAGAATATGAGTATAACGGAGGTTGCAATGAGCTGTGGGTTTAATAATATAAGGACTTTTAATAATGTTTTTAAAAGCGTTACGGGTATGACACCGAACGAAGTTAAAAAGAATCCGAAATTTAAGTTTAATAATTAAAATTTTTTCCACTTTTCAAAAATTTTTTTCTTGAAAAATAACGTATTTAATGTTACTATCAAGGTGAAGGAAGGGTGGTAAGTTTGGTTAAAGTTTGTATTATCGGTACAGGCAGAATCGCACAGAGACATGCAGAAGCTTATCTGAATAATCCTGATGTAAAAATTCAGGCAGTTTGTGACGTTTTTGAGAAAGGTCTTAATGAATTCGCAGACAAGTTTTCTGTTGAAAAAGTATATACTTCACTTGAAGAAATGTTAAGCGTCGAAAAGGATCTAGATGCTGCAGACGTATGCGTGTGGAATAAGGACCACGCCTCAAGTACTATTGCGGCTCTCAATGCAGGACTTCACGTTATGTGCGAAAAGCCTATGGCTATATCTCTTGAAGAAGCACAGAAAATGGTTGATGCAGCAAAAAAAAATAATAAATTGCTTATGATTGCACAGGTTGCCAGGTTTTCAAGAGAGTCGCAAGTCGCAAAGGATTTGATAGAAAAAGGAACACTTGGAGATGTTTATCTCACAAAAGCAAAGTACTTAAGACGTTATGCAAATCCGGGCGGATGGTTTGCGAATAAGGAACTTTCCGGTGGCGGACCTGTTATGGATATAGGTGTACATGTTCTTGACAGAAGCAGATACCTTATGGGAGGGCCTAAGGCTGTAAGCGTATACGCAGTAAATTTCAATAATATCGGACTTGAAACAAATGAAAAAACACCCATTTATAACGTCGAAGACTCTGCGACTGCACTTATCAGATACGAGAATGGCAAGTCAACACTTCTTGAAACAAGCTACATAATGCACTGTAAAGATGTTGCGGCTACAAATGAAGTGTATGGAACAAAGGCAGGACTTGTTCTTGACAATCAAGTCCGTATTTACCATGAAATGAACGGATACAGAATGGATACTGTTGTAAACAAGCGTGAGCTTGAATCGCAAGGTCCTTATGGCAAACAGTTCATGTCGGCATTTGATGAAGAAATAAGTCACTTTGTTGATTGCATACAAAACGGCACAGAGTGTATTTGTACAGGTGAGGATTGTCTTGAAACTATGAGGATTATAGATGCTATCTACATATCTGCAGAAACCGGCAGAGAAGTAATACTGTAAAAATAAAAATTAATGTTTTTTCTTTAAGAAAGGATGGTTATTATGATTAAACGCACAGGTGAATTTTTAGGACATAACGTTACAAGACTTATTGCAGGTGACAACCCGTTTGGAGGACATTCCTACATTGATCCTATCATTACAGGTAAGGAAATGAAGGAATTCTGCTACGATACAAAGAAACTCTATGAATTGTACTTCCAACTTGAAGAAGCCGGCTTTGACTGTATGTTCCCGCTTGCAGATCCTGTTTTCGTACAGATTCTCAAGGAATACAAAAGAGACGGCGGTAAAATGAAGTTTATATTCCAGAGCTATAGCCCTATGCTTGACGAGCCTATGGCAAGACAGCTTATAGAACTTGATCCTATCGGTTTGTACGTAAGCGGAACAAAGACTGACGTATTGTACGAAAAGGGACAGGTTGAAGAGATTAAGGCAGTAATTGCAAAATGTAAGGACATATTGCAGAAGCCTATCGGAGTAGGTTCACATTATCCCGAAGTTATGGAAAAGGCAGAAAAGGAAGAATGGGGAGCAGACTTCCTTGTTGGATGCTTGCATAACCTCAGACGTGGACGTTTTGGTGAGGAAAGCGGATTTATTACAGGTAAGACTAAGGCAGGCGTTAAGTTCTTTATGGAAGACCGTGCTTTGATGCTTGATGTTCTTTCAAAGTCTAAAATGCCTTGCATCGCATTCAAGCTCTTCAGTGGTGGAAATGCTCTCTTGTCCGAGGATAGAAATCAAGTTCGTGAAACCATTAAGAACTGCTACAGAGAAGTATTCTCTGCACTTAAGCCGAACGACCTTGGTGCTGTTGGTATGTTCACAAAGTATACTGATCAGATAAAGGAAGATATTGAGCTTTACCACGAAGTAATGGATGAACTTGAAGGTAAGAAGTAATAATGACAGAGTTGGAAAAAGCAAAATCACTGCTTGTTGATGACGTAACCTGCGTTGTCGTAAAGGGTGATATGGTACTGACTTCTGAAAAAAAGGGAATTTCCCCGATTCTTGACTGGATTAAACAAAACCAGGACTTAAAGGATTCGTATTTTGCCGATAAGATTGTCGGGAAAGCTGTTGCAATGCTGCTGGTAAAAAAAGGAGTAAAAAGTGTTTACGCCCAGACTGTAAGCCAGTCAGGTAAACAGTATCTTGAACAGTATAACATTAAGGTGACATATGATAAAATTGTTTCGTATATAATCAATAGAACAAAGACAGATATTTGTCCGATGGAAAAAACCGTCAAAGATGTTGATGATTATGAGGAAGGTTTTGTTTTGCTCGAAAAGAAGGTTCAGGAGTTAAGAACAGGTAAATGATATTGCCTGTAAAGAGAAAAATATGTTTCAAAAGGTTGAGTTTTGATAAAAAAATCAACCTTTTTTTCTTATATGTAAGGAATATTTTGTAAAACTGTTGACTTATTATCGAGAAAAATGTATAATGTATTCAATAATGACTTTATAAAAGGAAAGGAAGTTTACCCATGAAAAATAGCATATGCTCTTTTATACTTGTGCTGCTTTGTACAGTGCTTGTAGCTGCGGTTGCACTGTTAGGTATAAGTGCGATTGATTTGCCGGGTGTTTTCGATGAAAATGCTGTAAGTAAAGGACTTGATTTGGTTGGAGGTTCATCTGTAACTTATATAGCAGAGCCTGATGAAGATGCAGAGGACTTTGATATGCTGTCAGCACTCAACACTGTTGAATCAATGTTAAGACAGAGACTTGACTCACTCAATCTTACAGAAGCAACAATAGCAAGGGTAGGGAATGACCAGATAAGAGTTGAAATCCCGGGCGTTGACAATCCTGAAGAAGCGGTGGCAAAGCTGGGTTCAACTGCAAAACTTGAATTTAAGGACTCAAAAGGAAATGTCGTTCTTGAAGGTAAGGACGTTAAGGAAGCGATTGCAACATACGGACAACTTGATTCCGGTGTTACTGCTCAGTATTACGTTTCACTGACCTTTAATCAGGAGGGAAGAAAGAAGTTTGCTGATGCAACAGAGGAAATGGCAAAGCTGTCGGGCACAAACGAAAACTATATCGCAATAGCCCTTGACGGAGAAAATATTTCAGTCCCGTCAGTTAGTGAAAGAATTGATAGTGATAGCTGTGTTATAACCGGTAATTTCACAAGCGAAGATGCAACGTATCTTGCTCAGCTTATTTCGGCAGGACAACTTCCCGTTGCTTTAAGAGAAATAGAACTTAGATATGTCGGACCGACACTTGGCTCACAGGCACTTTCAACAAGTATATTTGCAGGTGCAATCGGTGTGGTTCTTGTAATGTTGTTTATGATTCTTGTGTATAGACTTCCTGGGGTTATGTCTGCAATTTCACTTGTTGCATATACGGCTATTTTTGGAATAGTAATTGTTTTCTTTAATATAAACCTCTCACTTCCAGGTATTGCAGGTATTATATTGACAATTGGTATGGCGGTTGACTCAAACGTAATTATTTACGAAAGAATCAAAGAAGAGCTTAATGTTGGTAAGAGCATCAAGGCAGCCGTTAAAGCCGGCTTTGGAAATGCCTTTTCAGCAATTATAGATGCAAACGTTACAACAATAATTGCAGCACTTGTGCTTTGGTATTTCGGTACAGGAACTGTTCGTGGATTTGCCATAACACTATTTGCAGGTGTTGTTATTTCACTCTTTACTGCACTTATAATTACACGAATTTTGCTTTATGCACTGGCTGATATGAAAATGTCGGCTTGGTTGTTTGGTGCAAAAGCCAAGAAACAGGCATAATGGGGGTGTGAGTAATGAAAAACTTTAATATTGTAAAAAATAAGGGCATATTCTTTATTATTACTGCCGTTGTGTTTGTAGCAGGTTTTGTTTCACTGTTCACACTCGGACTTAATTGGGATATTGAGTTTGTAGGGGGAACAGAGCTTAGTTATAATATAGGAAAAAATGTTGAAAAATCTGACGAAAAGGTTATAGAGGACCTTGTTGTTGGAATTATAGGTGAAAAGGATTTTTCGTCAATCAGGGTTGGCGGAGACCAAAATGATACAGTTATTGTGAGAACTATGCTGGTTGCAGAAAGTGCCGGTGAAACCGAAGGTGCTGAAGGTGAGGGTAAGATTAATGAATATCGTCAGCAGATTACAGATGCAATCTTAGAGGTTTATCCCGATGCAAAATGGGAATCCACAAATACAGTAAGTGGTGAAGTAAGCTCAAATCTCAAGAAATCAGCAGTTGTCGCAACAGTTACAGCGGTTGCACTTATGCTTGTTTATATAGCATTCAGATTTGAAATCAGCTCTGCTTTTGCAGCTATTCTTTGCCTGATTCACGATGTTTGTATTGTGATCTTTTCATATTCGGTTTTCCAGATACCCGTCGGCTCGACAATAATTGCGGTTGTTTTAACTATTCTCGGGTATTCAATAAATGCTACTATCGTTATTTTTGACAGAGTAAGAGAAAACGTAAAACAAATGCCTCAGAGTGTATCATTTGAAGATAAAATCGATTCAGCAATCAAATCTACAATATGGCGTTCTCTTAATACAACAATAACAACTCTTATTACAATCGGAGCTATTTATATCCTTGGTGTGACATCAATTAAGAACTTTGCACTTCCGATAATTGTAGGTGTTATAGCAGGTGGATATTCCTCAATATCGCTTGCAGGTTCTTTCTGGTCAATGTTCAAAAAGAAATCATCAAGAATCAAGTAATTGATATTAAAGAATAGAAAAATTTGGCCGGGTTAAATTTTTTGTTAATTTTTTTAGGAAAATTTAAATTTACTATTGACAAACATTTATTTTAATGATATACTATTCCTGTAATCAGTCTGGGAGGTATTTTTCTGATGAACGATAACAAGTATGTTTCTCCGGAAATTGAGGTTGTTTTGCAATCAGTTAATGACATAATGGCAGCATCCGATGATGATAATTCGACTCTTTACGAAGACATTGGTAGTCTTTGGGGAAACTAGTTTAACTGTCTTTTTGTCATTGTGTTTGTGTGGTTATTTAAATAATTTAAGGACTGTCGCATGACAGTCCTTTTGACGTTGTATAAGTTTATTGTTTGTTAATATAGTTTTACAAAAACTGAAGCAAGTACGACGGTTATTAGTCCCGAAACAGCTATTGATAAACTGCTCATAGCTCCCTCGGTCACGCCAAGCTCAAGAGCTTTGGTTGTGCCGATTGCATGAGAGGAAGTTCCAAGTGCAATACCCTTGGCTATAGGGTTTACAATTCTAAATAACTTGCAGATAAGCGGAGCGATAATACTTCCCAAAACACCGGTTATAATTATAACACAAGCTGTCAGTGTTGTGTTTCCACCGTAAACCTCTGAAACTCCAATACCAATAGCAGTTGTTATTGACTTTGGTAGTAGCGTCACATACATATTGTAATCAAGACTTAATAATTTTGAAAGAAGTAACGTGCTTGAAAGACTTGATATAACTCCTGATGTTATGCCGCATATTATAGCTGCAAAATTCTTTTTGAGAATCTGCATTTTCTCATATAACGGTATTGCAAGACAAACAGTGGCAGGGGTGAGTAAGTAGCTTAGTATATTAGCACTGTTTTTGTAGGTGCTGTAATCGATTTTGAAAACAATAAGAGTAATAATAGTTAAAACAATCGAGACAAGCAACGGGTTGAATATCGGATTTTTAAATTTCTTTTTTAAACAAGTGCCAAGTAAATAGCTTAGTAAACTTATTATTAAACCGAAATAGTGTGATTCAATCAAAAAATTCTTCATCAGTAAATTCCTTTGTGTCGTTGTGTTTGTTCTGAAAATTAATAATGATTTGTGATACAATGCCTGAAACTACCATAACGATTATTGTTGTCAGTAGTGTTATGATGGAAACAGGTATTAGCAAACTTTTAAGGGTGGACCATTGTTCCATAAGTCCGACTGCCGCGGGAATAAACATAATTGGCATAATTTTAATTAGATAGTTTGCCGTGGTCTTTACTCTTGATAATGGTATTATGCCGGTTGTCAGACATATCAGCATTATAACAAGACCATATATGCTTGCAGGTATAGGTATTGGAATAAATTTGTTTAATACTTCTCCAATAAACGAAATTATAAGAATGATTGAAAACTGCTTTATATAACTCATTTATTCTCCTTGTGTAGTTGTTCTGTGTGTTCAGGCGATTAATTACAATGTTTGACAAATTTTTAACACATTCTGCTGAATCAAAAGTGGAAGTCAAAAGCGACTTCCACTTTTTTAGTGCCGTCAAAGAAAAAATTTACAGTGTAAAATTTGTAACGTCAGGAAACAACTATTTCATAAGTCTGATTTTTTTGACAAAATAACCGTCCGGAACATTGGAAAATTCTTCAACTTTGCTTTCGGATATCTTGTCTGTTGTAAAGTAAACACCATTGTCGCAGGAGTGAATTTCAACATCACCAAAAGTATTCCTGATTGTATCCTCGTTTACATTTGTTCTTATATAATAAAAAGAGTGTGCCTTGCCCGAATCGCTTATGAAATCAGCGTTCTCGTTTTTCCAACTGATGTTTTTCTGCTTGTTGTTTATAATGTCAAGAACGTCAGCAACAACTGCACTTGCAGTTGCAAGACTTCCGGCACCTTTGCCGTAAAATAATGTTTCGCCGACAAGATTTCCCGTTACTTGAATTCCGTTGTACACATCGTTTATGCTGGCAAGAAGATTGTTTTTTGGAACAAGAAAAGGGGCAGTCAATATGTCAACCTTTCCGTTTTCAAGAAGACTTGCGTTGCCAAGTAGCTTTATTGAATACCCGAGAGAACTTGCGTTTTGTATGTCATCATATTCAATAGAAGTAATACCCTCGCAGCGTATTGTTTCTGGATCGACGGTCTTGCCGAATGCCAGGGATGAGAGGATACAGATTTTGCGACAAGTATCCATTCCCTCGATGTCAGCTGTAGGATCTTTTTCTGCGTAGCCGAGTTCCTGTGCCTGAAAAAGAGCGGTTGATAAGTCTATTTTATCCTGTACCATTTTTGTTAAAATGTAATTGCAGGTACCATTGAGTATACCTGAAATTTTAATTACACTGTTTGCGGCAAGACATTGCCATAAAGGTCTTATAATCGGAATTCCACCACCAACACTTGCTTCAAATAAATAACTGACTCCATTTTGCTTTGCAATTTCAAAAAGCTCTGCACCATGGGCAGCGACAACTGCTTTGTTTGATGTTACAACACTCTTTCCTCTTTCAAGAGCTTGTTTTGTGAAATTGTAAGCAGGATTGATTCCTCCCATTGTTTCAACGACAATGGAAACAGAAGGATCGTCCAGAATGATATTTATGTCGTGAACAACCCTGTCCTTTAAAGGATGGTCGGGAAACTCACGTAAATCAAGTATATATTTTATATTTACGTCACAATCGGGATTTCTCTTTTTGTACTGTTCGTTGTTGAGGGCGATAGAAGTTGCAACACCGGTACCAACCACACCAAAACCCATAATGGCTACATTTACCATTTTTAAACCTCCTGGTAGATTTTTTATAAAAATATATCATATTTTGAAAATTTTTCTAATAGTATATCATATAATTGTCGAATAATCAACTATTTTTGAAATTTTTAAAAAAATTTAATCCAGAGAGAACACAAGATATTATAAAAGTAATATATTACATTCAGACGGAAAGGTGATAAAGTGCTTTCTGAAAACAATTTAAAGAAAATTGTCATAAGAGTTATAAATATTTTTGCCATAATTTTCGTTTCATATTTGTTTTTTAAATTTTTGTTTATTCCGCTTTTGCCTTTTTTGCTTGCTTTTGTAATTATAACCTTTACAAGACCAGCAGTAGTATATGTTTCAAAGAAAACAGGATTGTCGGAGAAATTTTCAGTTTTTATGTTTACGCTTGTACTCATAAGTGTTTTGTTCACTCTGTGCTATGTGGGAATATCACGTCTTGCATCAGAGCTTGTTTCCCTGACGGCATATATCTCGTCTGATGATTTTAAAAATGTGCTTGATTCATTTTTCGAAAGCTCAAGGACCTTTATTGAAAACGTGTTGTCGAATAAATATGGCAGTGCACTTTTTAGTCAAATAGAAAAAAAGTTCAATGGCTTTGATGTGTTTGTTACGGAGGCGTTAAGACAATTTCTGCCACTTGCTGTGTCCAAGGTCGTTTCCTTTTTGTCTTTTTTTCCATCGGCTATGTTATTTGTGGTTATAATGTTTGTTTCAATGTTTTATTTTGGAATGGATTATGAAAGAATAACGGCGTTTTTCAAAAATCAGCTTTCCGAAAAATATTTGTCTGTCGTTTTACAGATAAAAACAATATTTTTTGATACTGGCAAAGATTTGTTCAGGGCGTATTTTTTAATTACGCTTATAACATTTTTTGAGCTACTGTCAGGGTTTCTTGTGCTTAAAGTGAAATATGCAGTCTTAATCGCACTGTTTACTTCTGTTGTGGATATGTTACCCGTTCTTGGTACAGGTACAGTGCTTGTTCCGTGGTCGGTTTTTTGCTTTGTGTCAGGTAATAGAGCGATGGCTGTAGGACTTTTGGTAATATACGGAATTGTCACTTTGGTAAGACAAATTATCGAGCCTAAAATTGTAGGTTCAAGCGTGGGACTTTATCCTCTTGTAACCTTAGTGAGTATGTACGTCGGATTGAAGACAATAGGGTTTACCGGACTGTTTGTTTTTCCTTTTTTGATTATTGTTATAAAAAGCCTTAATGAAAAAAACATAATTCACCTGTACAAAAATTGTGATAATGCTGGTGAAAACGCAGTGAAAGTAAGAAAAAAGACTTTTGAAAGCTACAGAAAAACTAAGAATAAATAATTAAATTATATTCCTTATAATTTATAACGTTATAGTGGGAAATTCGTTACTTGTAAGTTTGTTTTGAAAAATATAATATGATGATTTGTCAAACTAAGTGCAACACTTATTGATAGAATCCTCAAATAAATCTAGTGGATTTTTAAAATTTAAAACTTTTTTAGGCCTGGCGTTGATCAACGCCAGGTTCTTTTTTAGAGTAGCAGGGCTAACCCTTGA
>JAZQVQ010000202.1:0-10358 GCA_045631825.1 Eubacteriales bacterium
TGCTACTCTAAAAAAGAACCTGGCGTTGATCAACGCCAGGCCTAAAAAAGTTTTAAATTTTAAAAATCCACTAGATTTATTTGAGGATTCTATCAATAAGTGTTGCACTTAGTTTGACAAATCATCGTCAATCAGACAACGGACTTGCAAATTCCAATACAGAGTTATCTTCACTCGAAAACTTTGAAACCAGAAGTGAATTTTCCTTCGTTTCGACATTCCAGTCTTTACTATTCAAAACTACATTTTTATCAAGTTCTGCTATTAAAAGTCCATAACCTGAGAAAGTAATTTTTGTTGTATTTTCATCTGTCTCGATTTTTGCAGGTGTGTTTAATCCTATAATATTAGTCTTTCTTACATCTGTTTTGTCAAAACTTATACAGGCTTGTTTATTAAGCGAAGTATAAACGTCCGTTCCATCTACCGAAACAACATCAGATATAACACTGACATTATTCATATCAGTTCCAAGCGAAAACTCAATTCTCACACCCGTACTTGATGCAAAATCTTCATCATACAGGGGAAAACCTTTTGTCAACGGCTTTGATTCAAGCTCAAAACCTTTCTCTGTTTTTTTAACCTCAACAAACATATTTTCCGATGCCGCTACAGATTTTACGAGTTGGTCCTCACGGACAAAGTAATATCCGTTTCTACGTACAAAATCATCGACGTGTTTTATATCATTTTCTGATTTTCGGGTATTTTCATACGCAAAATCACAATGATAGTACACTTCAAGCGGCAAATAATACTTAGCGGTAATATCAGCATATTCATCATCAAGGTATAGTAACGTTCCTGTATTTAAGACAAGAAAATCCTTATTCTCATCAGTAAAAAACGGCAGGGACAACACATTTTCAGTGCTTGACTGGGGCACTGCACTGCTTTCAGGACTTTGGTACCCGCTATTCCACAGTACACCGGCATATTTGAGATTTTCAAAGCTCTGTTCTCTTGAGAAAGTTGAAACATACCAGGTATGCTGATTTGCTCCTAGATTTTCTATATTTATACCATACTTATTAAAGGCATCCTTATGAAACTTCAGTTCGGTCTCTTCCCTTTTTGTAGATGCAAACTCATTTGTATAAAAATGCGTACCAAGATAAAAGCCGTTTTCTTTGATATAGTCAATCTGCTTGTGCAGCTGTTCTTTAAATTCAAACAAATCACTGTCAATCGGGACATTCAGTCCATATTCAAGACAGCCTGCGACAAGCTCATTCTTTCCGTCAAAACCCAAATCTGCAAATCTTGGAACACTATTATTCCCAAATTTAACATTTTGATTTCCTTTATAATTCATTTCATTACACAAAATATAACTTGAATCTGTAAAGGTATTATTTGTATTTCTGAAGATTTTGAAGTATCCGTCATAAGTACCAACAATAATATCCATATCTCCGTCCGAGTCTATATCATATACTTCAGGTGAAACAAAGGTTTCATTTTCAAGCTCAAGCAGCAAATTTACGCTATTATCTTTAAATGTATAAATCTCTCCGTTTAAAGTTCCGAAAACTATTTCCTTTATTCCGTCAGCATCAACATCGTCAAAGACGGGCATTGTTGTTGTACCTGAAACAGTTGCGATTACTTGAGGCAATTTGAAATTCAAAGAATTTTCTATGCCGCAAAACAGCAATATTTCGCCATTTGAACTACCACTTATTATATCTAAAACCCCATCGTTATCATAGTCACAAACTTCAGGTGAGCTATAACCGGCAACCGACATAGGTTTGTTATTGACATCATTGAGTTTTGCCACTTTTTCAAAGCACAGAACTCCCTCTTTTTTTACACCTTTTGCAAAGTAAAAATATCCGTCATTACTTCCGCAAACCATATCTGTTATTCCATCGCCGTCAACATCCTCAAAGCAAGGGTAAGCACGTTGTGTATACTGCGGATAATCGACAAAGTAGCTTCCTGCGTTTTCAATACAATCTATATAAAAGGGCTTATTATCTGCTACAACGTGTGTTCCGTTTGAATAAGCACCGTTATAATAATCCATAGTACATTCTTCGCCGTTAAGCTCAAGATAAGAAACACTCTCATATCTTGTAAACCACTTATACGTATTTCTTATTAGTGTAAATGACGGTATCTGATTATACTTTTTACAAAGTTCCGAAAAAATTATGGCAGAATCATTCTCTATACCTGTAATTTCTTCATAATGAAGTTGCCATGAAATTGGTTTGGAGCCAAACGAACCATACATTTTTTCAACAGAAAATCCATATTTCATTTTTGAAACATATGACGCAAAGCTACTTTTTATAATAGAATTTGCCGTCATGGTTGTAGACGCAAATGGTTGCAGATTATCGTTTTTGAAGTTTCCTTCTAGCACATTTGTGCCAAAGACATTTGGAAGAATCGGATTTGTAAGAAAAACAGTTCCGCTACCATAGTTGTTTAAAGTATACAAAACAGTTTCTCCGCTTTTTACAACAGGTATTGCCGTATCTACTTTAACGCTATACCCATAATCAAATTCCTTCAAGACATCATAATTATAATACTCACGATAAAGCAAGGAAAAATCACATACAATTTCACCAATGCTTTGTAAATCTGTTCCGTCTGCCACATTCTCAAAATCATCAGGTATTTTTTCTAATTTCTCGTAAGACTCTATACCGAGAAGCTGTTTATCTAAAACACTAACAAATTCGTTTGTAACAAACAAATTACCGCCATTATATACGTATTCATTAAAAAGTTCATTTAAAAAATTCTCTCTATCCTGTTGCAAGACAGTTTTATCGGGATATATTATATCATATTTTGAAATGTCACTTAAAGATTCAACTCGCTCAAGTTCTATGGCACTTACCTTCATAGAGGCAAACGATGCAAGATTTAGGTGCGAAAGAGAGTCTCTGCAAACGTTCTCATCACCTGAGTAAAGCACTGCAACCTTCAAAAGAGCGTTTTGGTCTGAAATTTCATACTTATATTCATTTTCAAGTACGTCGACAACAGACTTATTATTTACAAAAAAACGACTATAAAAAATTATTGAAAAAAACAGAACAAAAGGCATTATGAATATAATAATATCAAATACCGTTCTTTGCTTTTTCATTATAAAACGCTCCTTTCGCTAAGAGTTAAAACGCCTCGTATATAAAACTTCCGTTACCTGTAAAGAATATAAGAACGAGTGCCAGCATCAATACATATATTAAAAAAATCATTATATTTTTAAGATACTTCATATCCCGTTTCTCCCTGTGACATCATAATTTTATCAAACAATTCGGTGAAAACCTTTGCTCCATTATTAAACTCAATATGGGACGTATCGTGAAAATATTGTGCTTGAACTGCATCTGTCAAATCGAAAATTGCCACATTTTTTCCCTGCAAAGCATCAATCACCCGCTTTTCAAGTCTCGAAAAAAGCTCAGGCTCTTCAAAATCGGGGTTCCAGGGCATAAACACAACTTTCATTGTTATGCCATTTTCATTGCAATAATCTGCAACATTTGCGATAGATTTTATGTTGTCATCAAACGCACTGTCAGGAAGCCCGAAAAACATATCTGTATATTTTTCAATTTTTATATCAATTTCTTCTTTACTGAGATTTCCAACATACACGGTTTTTTCACGAGGATAGTGATAATAATTGAGTGCAGACTGCAATTTATTACTGTAAAAAACACGTTTAAGTGCAGCATCAACTGCTCCGTAAAGCTTATCCCTCTCGAAATAAAAGTATGGCTCATACCATTTCTTATGCCACGCATAAGATGGGTTTGTATCAAAATCATCATACAGTGCAAGATAATCAAGCCCGACAACAAGCTCTTGTTTAACATTTATAAGCTTTTTATCAAGCATTTTTTCAAGGTCAGTAACTACACCACAGTCAAGTCCGAGGTTTACATAATCCGTCGTCGAAAGTTCCTGATTATATCCTGCAATAACGTCCGAATTTCCAAAAAACACCTTGTCCCATTCTTCCTGCGGATTTTGCAGCTTTGTAACATCAAAATCATCTCTCGGGAACACGTCAGAATATATAAACGGGTCATTATACAAAAAATACACGTCGACAATACAAAAAACAATCAAAAGCAAAAATACAAAAGCGTTTTTACGTAAAAAATTAAAAATACTGTTCAACATCTTCACCGCCCTACTTAAAAACTGACAAGTCCCTTTAATACCTTTACCATTTGCTCAAGTGGCAAAACATAAAACATCGTGTTTATACTGAAAAGAAAGCTTACGACAAAGCATCTTACGAAATACAAAAATTTCTTTTTCTTTTTTCTGTCTGTTCTTGAAAGTCCCGTAAGATTTTCAAACGCAAGTAAAATACCATTATATATACCGCTAAGGATATACGGAAGTGAAAATCCGTGCCACAGAGCCATAACTATCATAGTGAAAAACGCAACCACAGCTGATATATATTTATTGAGTTTCTTTTTTGACAACACAACATATACATGCTCACGTATCCAGTCACTAAGACTTATATGCCAATTCCTCCAGAAAACAGTAAACGAAACACTTGTCCACGGCTTTTTAAAGTTTTCAGGAACTTTTATGCCAAAAACACTTCCAAGGGCAATGCTCATATCACTATATCCTGACAAATCAAGATATACCGTCATATAACTTAGAACCAGAATTATAAGGGACATATACCAAACCAAATCCAGAGAAACAAGATGCGTCATAACTTTTGTAACGAAGTAAAGAGCAACCATCTTTTTAAACATTCCCTTTATCAGACGTTTGACAGAATCTTCAACAAGCCGGGACGAAACCTTTTGCGGATTATTGAATGTATTTTCAAAATCACGATATCTGAATATCGGGCCTGATGTAATTACCGGGAAAAACAACATATAATTTGAATATGTCAAAAATGGCACGGGCATATCGGTATAGTAAACATAGTAGAGTGCATCTATTGCTTTAAGCATATTATACGAAATCCCTACCAACGCAAAAAGCACAGGCAGCTGCTCGTATATCGCCGAAAACTTTGCATACACAAAGGCACCGGAACTGATGATACAAAACAGTACAAAAAACACTTTCTTTCTCGTCTTTAATTTACCGAGTACTTTAACCATTAAATATGTAAAAAATGTATAGCACACGTAAAAAACACAAAGAGGCTTTGACACATACATAAGCAGCAAAACATCTGCCAAAAGCAAACAATACTTTGTGATACCGCTTTTATTAAATTTATTGCATACTACAGACAGAACACACAAAAATACACTTGCTACAAGCATTCTTACAAGTATATCAGCCTGAAGAAACCACATAAAACAAATCTCCTTCAAAACACGACACCGGAAGAATATATGCAATAATTCCTCCGGCAGCAATATTATTTTTTAAAGCTTTGCCTTTATGACAGAGGCAATCTCTTTGACTGTATTCATAGGAAACAGTGTTATATCCTTCTGAGTTATTGTGACATTGAAGGTTTGTTCTGCAAAGTCGAGTATCTCAACGGCACCAAGAGAATCAACAAACCCTGCATCAAACAAATTTACATCTTCTGTAAAATCGGGGTCATTATCAATCTCAAAATGCTCGTTTATATAATCAAATATAATTTTTTCTACATTCATCTTACTTTTCCTCCGTATCAACATACTCTTTCTTTAATTTAACTCTGTCTATTTTTCCGCTTGGCGTAAGCGGCAATTCTTCAAACACACGAAGCTTTCCCGGCAGCATATACGCAGGTATATGCTTTTTCAATTCGACATTGAAACTTCTTAATTTATACTCGTTCTTACTCTTTACAAAAAGAACTATCTGTTCATTTTCTGCATCAAAAACGCCACACGCATTTTCAACTCCATCAACACAACACGCTGCATTCTCGATTTCACCAAGCTCTATTCTGTTCCCCTTTACTTTAATTTGTGCATCCGTTCTTCCGGCGTACATTATAAGTCCATCGTCCGAGTAATATGCTATATCGCCCGTCTTATAGAGAATATCCCTGTATTTATTATGCATAGGATTCTGCACAAAAGCTTTTGCAGTAATTTCGGGGGCATTATAATAACCAAGAGCAAGGCCAGTCCCGCTTATATAAAGCTCTCCTTTTTGTCCGCGTGCCACCTCTTTGCCATTTTCATCAAGAATATAAGCTCTCATATTTTTGCAGGGTTTTCCTATCGGCAACGGCTCTGAATCCTCAAACTCTCTGTCAACAACATAAAAAATACAAACGTCTGTTATTTCTGTTGGTCCATAGAGATTTGCATACATAATTTCCGGCATTGACTTTCTCCAGATATTAAGTGCAGTATTAGGCATAACCTCCCCTGCAAACAAAACACGCTTAAGTTTTGGCATTGAAACCTCTTGCAGTGCCTTTGAGTATGCAACGTTTAACATAACAGTCGGAACCCAGAATATTGTAGTTATTCCGTTATCTCTCACAAACTCAGGAAGCTTTGACGGAAACATAAACAGAACTTCCGAAATTATCACAAGCTTTGCCCCTGTTATAAGGCAGGTATAAATATCAAAAACCGAATTATCAAAATAAAAAGGTGCCTGATTTCCAAAAACGTCATCTTGAGTAAAACTAAACTCATTCTTTGTCCAGAGTGCGTAGTCAACTATTGATTTATGGCACACCGTTACGCCCTTTGGCACTCCTGTCGAACCAGATGTATATATCATATACGCGGGGTCTGTATCTATCACCTGAGTCTGTTTAAGCTCTATTGCTTGTACATCACATTCTGCATTTACAAGCTCGGAAAACAAGCACGATTCAAACCCGAGCGAGGAAACCTTTTGCACTGTATTTTCATCGCATATAACAAGTACGGGATTTAAATTTTCGGTAATTTTTGAAAGTCTTGTCTCGGGCACATCCGCAGGAACGGGCACATACGAATTACCGCTATACAGCACACCCATAAATGCGATTATCGGAAGATATGATTTCTTCATACACACAATTACGGGACAATTACTCTTCTCTTTTCCCACATGATTTATAATACCTGTTGCAACGTTTAATGCAAGGCGTCTGTATTCTTTATATGTAACACTTTCATTCTCATAAACAAGTGCTGTTTTATCAGCGTAATCGACAGATGCTTTATCAAGCAAACCGACAACAGAATTATACAACATCAAATTATACCTCTTACAAAAATTATCTTCTTAATTATATACTAATCCTTAGTTTTTGTCAACTTATATTTATTATTTTAAACACAGGAATATGAACTAATATATACATTTAAGTCACAGAATGTTAATGAATTCATTTGTGATATATGATAAAATGTTTTCAACCAAAAGTTTTCGCAACTGACGGACGAAAAGTGGAATACCACTGGGAAGCGAAAGCAATACAACATGTCGACCGTCTGGGCAGTTCCGAATTCATATTGGGGACTGTTTTTTTATTTTTTACAAAAAAGAAAGGATTGAAGCTCATGGGTATTTACAGTGCAAACTTCATAAACGATCTTCTTGAGGAAAATTCTTATCCCGGAAGAGGAATTATCGTCGGAAAGACAAGCAACAAAAAACACGCTGTTATAGCATACTTCATAATGGGCAGAAGTGAAAACAGCCGTAACCGTATTTTTATCGAAAACAACGATGAAGTTATAATAAATCCGTTTGATTCATCAAAGGTTGAGGACCCTTCTCTTATCATTTATTCACCGGTAAAGAAGTTTGAAAACAAGCTTATTGTTACAAACGGAAACCAGACTGATACCATTGTTGATTATCTAAAAGAGGGCAAATCATTTACAGATGCACTTGATTCTCGCTGTTTTGAGCCTGATGCTCCAAACTACACACCCAGAATCAGCAGTATGCTCACATTTTCAAACAACGATTTCCATTACAGAATGAGCATTTTAAAGAGTGGCGATGCAAATGGTTCAGTTTGTAACAGATATACGTTCTACTATTCTCCCATTCCCGGTCTTGGACATTACATCCACACCTACAACTGCGATGGAAATCCCATCCCCACATTTACAGGTGAACCGGAAAGAGTTGTTATTCCTGACAACATAAATGATTTTACAGATTCTATCTGGAACAGTCTTAACAGTGACAACAAAATCTCTCTTTATGTAAGATACTGTGACCTCCAGACAGGAACATTTACCAGCAGACTTATAAACAAAAACATTTAATAGTTTAAATATATCCCTGCGGTTTTTACGGTGGGGGTATATTAATTTATATTTGCAATTTGAAAGGATATTTTAAATGAATCAGTTTGAATTAAAGTATGGATGCAATCCAAACCAGAAACCCTCAAAAATTTATATGAAAAATTCAAAAGAGCTTCCCATAGAAATTCTTTGCGGAAGACCGGGATACATAAACTTTCTTGATGCTTTCAACTCCTGGCAGCTTGTAAAGGAGCTAAAGGCTGCGACAGGTATGCCCTGTGCAACCTCTTTCAAGCACGTAAGTCCGACAAGTGCTGCAGTTGGAAAGCCTCTTTCAGATGCTCTAAAAAAAGCATGCTTTGTCGATGACATAGACGGACTTGACAAGTCACCTCTAGCTTGTGCCTACGCCCGTGCAAGAGGTACTGACCGAATGAGTTCGTTCGGTGACTGGATTGCTTTATCCGACGTCTGTGATGTAACTACTGCAAACATTATCAAAAGAGAAGTTTCTGACGGCATTATTGCACCCGGATACGAGCCTGAGGCTCTTGAAATACTCAAGACAAAGAAAAAAGGAAATTACAACATAGTCAAAATTGACGAGAATTATGTTCCAGAAGAAGTTGAAACAAAAGACGTTTTCGGCATAACCTTTGAACAAGGCAGAAACAATTTTAAAATTGACAGAGAGCTGTTATCCAACATTGTCACTCAAAACAAAACGCTTACCGACGATGCTGTAATAGATTTAATTATTTCACTTATTACACTAAAATACACACAGTCAAACTCGGTTTGTTTTGCTTACGACGGACAGGCTATCGGTGTCGGAGCAGGTCAGCAATCGAGAATCCACTGTACACGTCTTGCGGGAAGTAAAGCTGACAACTGGCATTTACGTCAGCATCCTAAGGTATTGAATCTGCCTTTCTTATCCACGCTTGGTCGTCCCGACAGAGACAATGCCATTGATGTATACATATCCGACCAGAGCGAAGATGTACTTGACGAAGGTTTATGGCAGAACTACTTTACAACAAGGCCTGAGCCATTTACAAAGGAAGAAAAAAGAGCTTATCTTGACACAATAACAGGTGTATCCCTCGGAAGTGACGCATTCTTCCCCTTTGGCGACAACATTGAAAGAGCAAGAAGAAGTGGTGTTTCCTACATCGCAGAACCAGGTGGTTCTATAAGGGACGACAATGTTATAGAAAGTTGCAACAAGTACAACATTGTTATGTCATTTACAGGCATGAGATTGTTCCATCATTAATTCTTACTGGTAATTAGCAAAAAATCCACCCTCGGGTGGATTTTTTAATTAAAATAAGATTTATACTCAATTTTCAATTTGCTTTGCGGAAACAGATGTGCATGCAAATCAATGAAATAGTCATCCGTCATACTTGCGATATAATCTACAACAATTTCCCTTACATCCTCGTTTTCACAACTCTTTCCATTATCATAGAATGACGTTTTTTCAAGCACATATGAGACATAGTTTTTATACACAAACGAATCCTTACCGTTTAATGTATAATCACAAACAAGTTTCTCATACAACTGTTCAAACATAGGCTTAACAATTTCCTCAAGCTGTTTGCAGACATCTTGATTATTATAAATAACCTTATAATTCTCGCTTTTGGCTTTCGACAAATCATCATACGCTTGTTGACTGAGACTTATATAGTCTTTACCATAACTGTTTTCAATTATATCAACAATTAAGTTATTTATAATTGAGGCATTGAAATTACCTATCACGTCTGAATTAAACTTGTAATCTTTATCAATTATGTGTGCAGTAACTGCATCCTGTCTGTCCTTTCCGAGATACGCTATCATATCGCAAATTCTAACAACACACCCTTCAAGAGTGGACGGCACCATTTTCTTTATGGCAACAATTCCGTCTATGTAGCTATTTTCATATTCTTTGTCAAACTGCTCTATGCTTTTATCGTAACAGGGTTTATATTCACGCATTTCAATCTCGCCGTTATGGCACATAATACCATCAAGAGTCTGCAAAGTGAGATTTCTTGAATACACCTTATCAAGCACTCTTACAGAGTGGACATTATGATTGAAAAACCGCCCTGTAGCATTATGATAAATGTCATTTAAGTATCGTTCACCGGCGTGACCAAATGGTGTATGACC
>JAZQVQ010000203.1:0-5563 GCA_045631825.1 Eubacteriales bacterium
GCAGGTTTCCCCGTTGTCTATGGCCCCGATGATATTTGGGATGATACTGAGGAAAGTAGAACAATGCTTGCAAGTGCTGAAGGCATCGTTACAAGTATCAGAAGAGACAGCCGTGAGGGGCTTGTTGTCCCCGAGAGTTGGAGGTTAGAGCTTCTTGCATCGGGAAGCAAGCGTAATTTTGATACAAACGCTATCATTGAGCGTTACAACAAACTGATTGCTATGACCGCTCTTGCAGACTTTATTTTCCTCGGTCAACAGGCAGTCGGCAGTTTTGCTCTCTCAAGCAACAAAACAAAGCTCTTTTCTGTTGCTATCGGTACTTACCTTGATGTTATATGCGAGGTATTCAATAACCAAGCCATTCCCCGCTTAATTGATATTAACGGAGATGCATTTAAGGGCATTACCGATTACCCCAAAATGACACACACCGATATTGAAGACCCGAATTTAGTACAACTTGCCGAATTCGTTTCCAAAATGGCGGGCTGTGGTGCAATAACCCTTGACGAGAACCTTGAGGACTTTGTACGCCAAGCGGCAAACCTTCCCGAGCGTTTGGACGATTATGAAACACCGGGCAACCCCAAAAAGCCACCGAAAGCAAACAATAAAACCACGGACGGAAACAGTTCAGCCTCTTCACTTGACGATGATGAGGAAGAAATTGACCCCGAGGAAGAAGAGGAAGACCTTGAGGAAGCAAAAAAGGCACGAAAAAGTCTCGGCAGACTGCCCAACAAGTCGTAAAAATGGGGGTTTTGAACATTTTCTACAAAGTTTTCGACAAAAAGGCGGGTGAAATCAAATGTCTATAATCTTTTACAACAGTACCCCCGTTGAAAAGGCAACACAACTCAGTGCAGCTCATTACAAGCTCCGTACCTTTATTGATACCAAAGAGCCGAAACTTATCAAATGGTTACAAAACACTTGGCAATACCAAGGTAAAGCCATTACATATAAAGAACTTCGTGAATCCATTCTCAGCGGTGATCTGAACCAAGAAATCATTGAGGATTGGCAACAGGACTATTCCCGCTTTGTTGCTGAACATCTTCTCCCCACTTGGCAGGAAGCCTTTAAGGAAGCGGAAAAGAGTTTAATGGCAAGATACCCCACCTATTACCTTGACCTTACAAGCAAGGGCGTTCTTGAATGGTCCGCAACAAACAGCGCAAGGTTTGTAACCAATGTAACCTCGACACAGATTGAGGGACTTCGTGCAGTTGTTCAGAGAGCGGCTACACTTGAAAATATGAGTGTTAGCAGTCTTGCCCGTGCTATTCGCCCAATGGTAGGACTGACCTATCCGCAGGCAATGGCAAACCTTAACTACTATCAAAAACTGATTGACAGCGGTATGAAGGAAAAGAAAGCCGTTGAAAAGAGCATTCGATATAGTGCAAGACAGCACCGCTACCGTGCACAGATGATTGCCCGAACTGAATTAGCCTTTGCTTATAACCAAGGTGAAGATATAGCCGTTAGGCAGGCACAGGAACAGGGGCTTATGGGTAAAACTATAAAGCAATGGGCAACAGCGGATGATGAAAGAACCTGTGAAATCTGTGGAGGACTTGACGGAAAGCAAATCGAAATGGACGATGGCTTTGATTTTCCCTCCAAGCTGAAAGGTGAGGTTATTTATCGTACACCCCCTGCACACCCTCAATGCCGTTGTGAAGTAATGTATATTGAGGTAGAGCCTCCGCAGTACCAACCGCAACAAGCAGAGCAAACAACACCCCAAAACAGCGAGGAAGATACACCGGGCGATTATGAGAGAGCCTTCGTTCCTGCAAAAACTATCAAAGAGGCAAACGAGTACGCGAAAAACACTCTCGGTATTCCGTATGCTGACTACAAGGGAACATCTCTTGAAGTTGCAAACGAGTGGAACAGGGGACTTACGGACAACTTTAACCGCTTCCCCGAACTTCGTGACAACTTTAATTTCGTTGGTACCATTCAAAACCGTAACAAGTTAGCGAAAAAGATAATGTACCAACCGACAATGGAGAAATTCAAAGCAGTAAACCCCGGTTATACCGAAAAACAGCTTGATTCAGCGGTTAAAAAGTATGTTGCAAAGAAATACGCTCCACCCGTTAAATCTATCACCTACGCACAGAGTTTCCGTCTCAAGGAATTACAGGGCGTAACCATAAGTGACAAATGGCAGGGTGAACGCTTCTTAAAGGCTCTTGCTGAGGACGTGGAAAGTAAGTTCCACCCGGAAGGAGCAGACACCATCCGCTCCGTATTAGACCACGAAATAGGACATCAGCTCGACAATATGCTCGACCTTTGGGACAATGTCGAAATCACCAAGTTATACCGCAGTATGAAACCCGAGGAAATGACCGAGGCATTGAGTAAGTATGCTTGGGATAACAGTAATAGGTCTGAAACAGGTGAGTTTATTGCTGAAGCGTGGAGCGAGTACTTAAATAACCCCAAACCCCGTCCTGTTGCAAAGAAGGTCGGAGAAATCATAGAGGAGGAATATGCAAAATGGCTAAAAAGCAAGACATAATCGAACCCATTATTGACGAAGATGAGTTGTTACCCCTTGCACCGCCCCTTACCCCACACGGTGACATATCTCTTGAAGAAATGAGAGAGGATTTACGAAATCCACAGCGGGTAAAAGCAGCCAAATCCTTTGAGGAGATTTTAGCGGACGAGGACTTTATATGGCCTGCAGATACTCCGTTTCGTTATTGAAAAATAGCAAATTTAACGAAAATACGAAGAAAAATCACATTATTTTAATAAAAATCTTGAATTTTAATTATATTCTGATATAATAAATATTGGGAAATATTACAAGTGTTTCCCGACAAGGTTTTCATTTTTCTTTATCCACCGAGCAAAGCTCTATACCGTGCATCTCATTTGACGTTTTCATTTACCTTTCCCCAATACCTTGTCAATGAAAAGATGAGGTGTTGGGTATAGGGCTTTGTTCTATCCTTCCACATAAAAAGGCGTGAAATACTACATATGAAAGCTGTATCTTTTACAGAAGCGTTGCAGAAAAAGGACAGTCAAAAGAAAATTCCTCTTTATGTCGGATTAAACGTTACAGGTGTCAAACATTTGGCGGTTGAAGGCGGAGAAAAGAGCTCTGATTTCCACGTTACGCTTCTCTACGGATATTTTATTCCCCCAAAAGGACACGATGAGGATTCAGTAACTTCACGTATTCAATCGGTTGTTACATCTATTAAAGAGGAGATCCCCAAAACAATCATTCTTAACGGTTCGGAAAGGTTTTCAGCAACGGAAAATAGTGACGGAAAAGATGTTATTGTTGCTCTTGTAAAAGCCGGGCAATTAGAAGAGGTTCACAAGTCCCTTTTAAAAGCCTTGAAAGAAGAGGGTATCACCGTTGAAAAGACGTTCCCTACCTATAAGCCTCATATGACCCTTGCTTACATTGAGAAAGATTCGGAATTCGAACTTCCCACCATTGAGGAAGAAGAAGCCAAAGTAACAAACATTACTATAGGCTTATACGATGCCGAATCAAAGCTCAAAAAATCCGATGAAAAGAACTTTAATATTTTAAAGTCCGATGATGAAAAACGGCTTGTTTTCGGTTGGGCGAATGTTTCCATTCGTACTGACGGAGAACAGATAGAGGACTTACAGGAAGATTTAATCGACCCCGAGGACCTTGAAGAAGCCGCTTATGAATACGTCCTTAACTTCCGCGATAGCGGAGAGGAACATAACCCCGATTTGAGAAAAAAGGCTACTTTGGTTGAAAGCTGTGTGTTCACAGAGGAAAAGCAGAAGGCTATCGGTATTCCCGAAGGCAATGTCCCCATAGGTTGGTGGGTAGGCTTTAAGGTTCACGATGATGATGCTTGGGAGAAAATCAAAGACGGTACCTACAAAATGTTCTCAATCGAGGGGACAGCAACCCGAATTCCATTGGAAGGAGGTGAAAACGAATGAGCGGAACAAAACTCAAAAATTTGAAATTGACAAGCGTTGACCTCGTTCCACGCGGAGCAAACCCCGATGCGGACATCTCTTTCTTTAAGAGTGCTGCAGATGGACCGCAGTTGAAAGTCGAGGAGCAGAGTGTTCTGAAGAAAATGTTTGATATGCTTACGGCGTTATTTAAACCCGATGATACAGACCCTCTTGCAAAAGCGGATTCAAAGACATTCAGCGAAATCGACAATACCCGTGAGTATCGTGAACTGGTATGGCGTTACAACAGCGCACTCAATGAAAGCATTGACAGTATCCTTAATGACGAGGATTTAGACGATACGGCACGACTTGAAGAACTCAATAAGTCACTCGGTCAATACACCGAGAAAATGAAAGAGTTATTTACCGCTATGACGGGCGGTGATAAGTCCGTCGCGGTTGAAAATACCTTAACAAAAGGAGAGATTTTAGACATGGCAAACTACAACCCCGAGTTGCTTTCTGCTGAAGAGAGAGCAACTTTCGAAACACTTTGTAAAAAGTGTGCTGTTGAGGAAGGCACACCTGCTCCTGCAGCAGAACCCACTCCTCAGCCGGCAACAGACCCCACACCCGCACCTGCAGTAGACCCCGTACCTGCAGCAGAACCCACAGCAAAATCCGCTACTGACCCTGCTGTAGCACAGGCTCTTGCAGAAGTTAACGAGCTTAAAAAGAGCCTTGAAATGGGCCAGCTCAAAGAGATTGCTAAAAAGTATGTTCCGCTCGGCAAGAAAGAGGACGAACTCGCAAACACCTTGTACGACCTCAAAAAGTCGGGACAGGCAAACTACGATGCTTATATTGCAGCTCTTGACGAGAGCCTTGCACTTGTTGAAAAGAGCGGTGTCTTCGGTGAGGTGGGTAAAAGCACTCACGGTCCCGTTTCAAAGGCTGACGGCGTAGTAGCACAGATTGATGCTATTGCAAAAGGCTACAGAGATGCAGACCCCACTCTTGACTACAACACATCAATGATGAGAGCTTGGGAAAACAACCCCAACCTCTTAGCAGAATATGAGAAAGGAGCGTTCTAATTATGGCTAAACAGATTTTCGGTACTGCTATTAACGACAGCCCTACACTTTGTGGTGTTGCCGCTGCTGAAATCGCAGATGTACGCGGTAAGGCTGTTAAGTTTGACGAAAACGGCAAAATCGTTGTTGCATCTACAGCAGGAGAGGTTGTTGCAGGAATTGCAATACCCACTGCAGGCGACCCCGAAGGCAAAATTGCCGCAGGCGACAAAGTTGATTTCCAAATCAAAGAATGCGGTATGGCTCTTGCAGGTGATGTAATTGCCGCAGGCGAACCCCTTACAACCGATGCAAACGGTATGTTGAAAAAAGCCGTTGCAGGTAACTTTGTTATCGGTTACGCCATCACTTCTGCTGTTGCGGGTGATTGGGTTCACCTTCAGATAGCAAAAGGTTACTGTCCCACCTAATTTAACGGACGTACTTTTCAGTTTTAATTCTCTATCAGACGTAAAAATAACCGACCCCCAAGACCGTGATACGTTAATGTTTAACGGTGAAGCGGGCGTTTGGCAAAATGTATAAACAAG
>JAZQVQ010000204.1:0-12152 GCA_045631825.1 Eubacteriales bacterium
CCCGAAAAGCTCCGTGACAAGTGGAGGGTGCAAGGATTGCACGTGGGTGCACTCTGCACGAGGATCTTCGAGGGGATTAAAACATCATAGGAAAAAGCCCGACACTAATAAAGGGAAATCCCCAGAAACCGTAGGTTTCGGAGACGACTTTTGGTTACTTTTCCTCGTGCGGAAAAGTAACTCCCTCGCGGATAACGGGCGTATTTGCTGCGGTTAGCAAAAAACAGACTAAGAGGAATAACTCTCCCCCACGAAAGTGAGAATACCGCCTTTCAGAAAAAAGCTTACTAAGAAGAATAAAACTTCCCTTACACCTTTTTTAAATCTTCCTCTAAACCAAAAACAATATTAGAAGATGATCAAGACAGTTTGGACGCACTTTGCAGAACAAAGAATTAGACCTCTGCAAATTTGGAATAAAATACCCTCCAAACGTCTTGTAAAATTTGCACCAAAGGGAAGTACCCAGAAACCGTAGGTTTCGGTGGCAACTTCCCCATACTTTTCCTCGAACGGAAAAGTAACTCCCCCGCGGATAGCGGCGTATTTGCTGCAGTCAGCAAAAAACAGACTAAGAGGAAGAAAATTCCCCCACGGAAGTGAAAAAATAGACTTATAGAAAAAACAGACTAAGAAGATGCATTCTCAACACCTTCCTGCACACAGTCAAAAAACCACATATCACATATTATAATAATAAAAACTTGAAAGGGGAAAACCAAATGAGAGCCGTATTTGAAATAATCTTTTGCTTTTTCGCAGTCATAGGCGTATATGCAGTTGTAACAAGCATTTTCGATTACATAGTGACAAAAAATGCACCGTCTAAAAGCAGTATACTCATACAGCAATGCACAGATGACAACGAGACTCTCGAATACCTCATCCGCTATTACGAGAGCAGAATTATAAACGGAGAATTTTCGTGTGTCATAAACGGCATACTCATTTCTCCGCATGTCAATGCCGATACGGCACTTATCGAAAAGCTAAACCTCGAATTCGGCAACATTTCTTTTCTCAAACAATAGCAACTTACCCGTCACCGCCGTCAATATATCCGTTTAAATACGAAATTCTGTTTAAGAACGGTGTCATATCCGACAGGTCATACAACCTTTTATCTTTGTCAGGAGTTTGTGCTCCTACCTGAAAATATTTTTTCTCCTGTGCCTCAAAACAAGCCTCGGCACAGCACTCAAGATGCTTTGAGATTTTTATACTCACGTCATCGCAGAAATTTGAAAAAATATATAATAGTCTGTCCCTTAGTCTGTCTGCATCGCAGTGAGCAGAGATATGTGTTTTTATCGAAAGAATACTTTTCCCGTTTTTATGTACCATTTGCACGGATATTTTGTCCGAAACCGATTCGCAAAGCAGTTCTCTTATCGCACTTGCAACAACACCGGCATAAAGCATAACATTTATGTCTGAAGTGTAAACCTTGTCTGCATTACTGTCTCCGCCGGCAAACTCCAGCTTCCACGCTCCGAGCGATACCGATTGTATATGCTTGCACACAACAAACGTCATTTTTTGAAGGTCAACCTCGTTTTTGTCACTGCTGTGCTTTAATATTTCCAGCTTTTTAAGCTGACGAAGATACTCGCCGTGCCGTTTTACAATCTTAAGAACCCATTTTACAGCACATCTGTCAAAATGCCTTTCCATACGCCCGAGCCATACATACAATTTTTCGCAATCCTCAAGGCACTTGCCGGCATCTGCAAATACACGCCTTTCTGCAGACACGGCAATAAGTATTTTTGCTTTTGTTGCTACCGGTGGTATAAATGCAAAAACGGAATTTTTCCTGTGGATTTCGGAAATTACTCCTTTTTGGCAATTAACATTTCCGCAGGACTTATTCAACAAGGTGTACATCTTGAGCACAAACAGACATATAGATACACTTTGTCTTGTCAAGACTCCGTCGTGCTCCGGCGGGTAAATGTCAAACCCATCCGCACCGACCACGCTTTTTATAAAGCTTACATTACCTGGCAATTTCATCTGTTTTACCTTATTACTTCTATCTGTATTCACAGCATTTATGCAGTACAATCTCAGCCTTTTGCATAACCGCAAACTGATTTGATGCCACTTTGTCCTTGTGAATGGCAGATACTCTGTTTGTGGCTATAATACTTCTTGTTTTTCTGGTATTTGCTAGAATTGCACGTCCTGTATCACTGTACGCAAGTACATTTGTATACGCAGGGTCTTTTTCAAAAAACTTGCTCTTTACCCCAAAGAACGCAAACAATAACATTCGTCTTATTTTTGCACTTGTAAACGTTTTGCCGGACAAAACAGTGCATAGCTCTTGATAGCTCTCGCTTCTTGATGCACTTTCTATTATAACCTTTTCAAAGTTGTCAGGCATTTCTTCAGTGCCGAAAAGTGTTTCGGACTTGGACAGAGAAAGTGTAATAAGCATGGTTTTGTAAAACTCGTCTGTGATTCCAAGCATTTTGTCGAGGCAAACATTCTGTGGCATAAGATTTTTTATCTCTGCAGGAATTTCCATTCCTTTGTCTATACAGTCGCAAACGGCACTTCTTATATGAGAAGAAGAAGCGTAAACCTCATCGAACTCGGTTCTTTCAAGCGTTCGCTTTATGACAACAGGTATCATCGGGTGCTCAAGCTTTGAGTTTGCTCGAAGATACTCTATAGCAAGTTTGTCGTTGGGTTTTTTCAAAATGTCGGCATACTCCTGTCCGTATGCGTTTTTTATGTACTCGGTCATGAGCTGTATAAGCGACCTGTCGGGCTTTTCCTTTTGTATAAGACGCACTCTTTCAAAGAGCTTTTCGTCGAGTATTCTTGCAAGGTCTGATAGAATTTCAAGGTTTCCGCACTCCGAACCAAACGCAAAATGCGAGCACGTTCCGCTTGATGCGAGAATTTTTATGCCGGCACTTGCAAAGCCCTGGGCACTTCTGCAACAGTAGGGGAAGGGAAGCTCAAAAACAAGGTCTGCACCATTTTTTACGGCGTTTTCTGCACGCACTGATTTTTGCTGAAAGGCACACTCGGCACGCTGAGTAAAATCTCCACTCATAACGCACACGATTCCCTCAAAGCCAAGCGTATTACGCAAAGTGCTTATCTGATAAGCGTGTCCGTTATGGAAGGGATTGTATTCACATATTATTCCGCATACCTTCATTGTTTTGCCCCCGTTTTGCTAATTTAAAACATCTCTTAAAAACTCAACCAAAGCTATCTTTACGTTTATTTTTTCTTTTGGTGCTTCTCCGATATAAAAGCTCTCGCTGACAGAATCTTTAAGAAAATCTATCTGCTTTTGCGTAAACCCGAAGCTTTGCAAAAGCTCCTCGTCTGTTTTATCCTGCTTACTTGCAAGGTCAGAGCACAGTGGCGGAAACAACACACACCACCAGTTTGTGCCTTCTGCTTTACCGAGCTTTACACGCAGGGAAAGATATTCCCCTTTGGGAAACAGAAAATCTCCGTATCGTCTTACGGGATACCTTTCGTCATCCATTATTATTTCAAATCCGTAGGAAATATTGTTGTTGTCGAGAACAGACTGCACACACTGAGATATTCTCTGCTTGTTATTTTGCAGAACTTCAACAGCCTTGCTTCTTGTCATTCCGCTGTAAAACAAACCCGAGCTTAATTTTATAAGCTCATCTCTAACCTGATACTTCAAATCAATATCCGCATCATCATCTGAATTTGCAAGTACGTGAAGTCTTATGACGTTGTCAGCAAGATTTTCTTTTTGTGCCTGTGCACCAACAGTTCCAAAGCAGATAATTGCCGTAAGCACAACAAAGCACAAAAACGATACAACATCAACACTTGTAAAGTAATTTTTTAATTTCACAGATAAGCACTCTCCTTTTACTGTCAAAAGGATTGTTGCCATATCCATTATTTGTTATTCAGAAATGCTGCGTCTTAAAAAACCTCAAAGCCAGCCTGTACCAGTTTCTTTTTGCAGTCACTGTATTTTGTGTCACTGTCAAATATACCAAACACGGCAGAGCCGCTGCCCGACATCATACTGACAAGTGCACCGCACTGTTTCATATTTTCTTTAAGCTGTTTTATCGCAGGAAGTCTGCCAATACAAAGTTTCTCAAAATCGTTAACACAAAGCGAGCAGATTTCCAAAAGGTCTGCTTTTTCAAGGCTAAGCATCATTTGCTCCGATGCATTTTTAGAATAATCATCCCCGTAAAGCTCGTCATACTGCGAATATATTCCCTTTGTCGAAAGGCTTTCCGTTGGCTTTGCAACAAGTATTCTGCTCTCAGGAAGCGGTACAATTTCCTTTACGATTTCACCACGTCCCGTACACAGTGCACACTCGTGTTTTTGCCTGCAAAACACAACATCGCTTCCGACTGCGGCACAGATTTCATCACATTCTTGTTCCGTTACGACGTCCCCTGTCTGCTCTTTGAGCATATCGATGGTCACCGCCGCATCGGCGCTTCCGCCGCCAAGCCCTGCTTTACTGGGAATATGCTTTGTAAGAAAAATATCTGCACCTATTCTTTTGCCTGTCTTTTCAAAATACTTCCGGCAAAACAGCTTTGCGGCTACGTATGCGATATTTTCCTCCATACTGCAAAGGCTTTTGTCCGAGCAGTCAAGAAGAATGTTCCCGCTGTCATTTACCTCAAGCTCAATTTCATCTGCAAGGTCGATTTTATGCATAACCGACTTTATGTCGTGAAACATATCAGGTCTGTTTTTGCCAAGTATTTCAAGTGTAAGATTTATTTTTGCCCTTGCAAATTTCTTCACGGTATTTCTCCTTTTGAAAAATCATTTTTTATTTTGTATAAGCTGCAGCACTGTATTACAGTCTGACTTTGCCTTTTGTCGCAAGTCTGCAAGATTATCCGTCATTCTTGCCGTTATTTTGTCGTTTTCCTGCATAATTCTCTGTGCAAGACCTTGCAACTTTTGCTCATCTATATCAGACGCACTGCACACAAGGCCATTGTCAATACCCCTTATAAATCCGTCTATTTTGGGGTCATACTGCAAGCCGATGCAAGCTTTTTGTGCACACATGGCATATATCAGCGAGTGAAGTCTCATACCAAGGACAAACTCCGAGCACGCTATGATTCCTATACTTTGGCGAACCGAATACTTTGATTTTAACACAAACGACTCGTGTTTTGTAAGAGAGCTGATGCTCTGGGAAAATTTATAATCACTCGACGGCTTCATAGGCAGAAACACAGACGTAAGCCCGTATTTTTCATAGCAAAAATCGCAAAGAGATGCTATCTTTACAGCAAAATTCTTATCGTTGTATTCCCACGGGCGAACTGCAACACACAAAATTTTCTTATCACGAAAAACGCCTTCTTTTTCAAGAAGCTGTCTTACAGTTTCCTTATCCTCAGGCTCAAGCATTATCGCAGGGTCTGCCGTTACTCTTACGGCCTTTGTATCAACGCCCATTCTCTCAAGTTCGGACAGCGAAAGCTCGTCTCTGAGCGTTATAACATCGCACTTTGACAAAACTCTTTGTGCTAAGTTCAAATTCTTATCTGAAATAGGGCCTATTCCGTTTGCATAAACAAAAACGGAAAGCGACTTTTTCTGTGCCTTGTGAATTACATACAAATAATACAAGAGTGATTTTAAGCTTGTTGCGTCCTGTATAAGACTTCCGCCTCCGTTTATGAGAAGCTTTGCATTTGAAAGTGACTTATGTACACCCCAAAAGCTAAAGCGTTTCTTAGAATCAACTCTGTATATTCTTCTGGTTTCACTCGGATTGTTTGACAGCACGCAAAGACGTATGTCGGGCATAACGCTTTTGAGCCCCTCGACGATACCAAACAAAAGTGCATCGTCTCCGCTGTTATTAAAGCCATAATATCCCGACAAAACTGCATCGTAACGCTTTTTATCCTTATATGAACGCAAAATTGCCTCATATATATCCCTGTGCGTCTGGGCAAGAGCCGTGTTTGAGAAATTGTTTGTCGCCCTCTCGTAAAGTGCCTGACCGCAGGACTGTGCAAAGTCTTTATTTTCTGCAAACGTCAGTATTTTCTGTGCGAACATCTCATAGTCTTCATTATCAAAAAGAAGTCCCGTCTTGCCGTCATTTATCAAATCGGATATACCACCCACCTGCGAGCAGATTGTAGGCTTTTTCATTCTTGCTCCCTCAAGAAGCACATACGGAAAGCTCTCACAACGTGAGGAAAGCGTATTTATATCTATAAAATTTATAAAACTGTATATATCACTGACAAAGCCTGCAAAGACTATTTTTTGTTCTATTCCAAGCTTCTTTGCAAGATTTACAAGCTCATCACGTCCGTCTCCGTCACCTGCTATGACAAAAACAAGGTCATCTCTTTGTTTTAAAGCTGCAGCTGCCGCACGGATAAAAATATCGTGCCCCTTGACTTTATCATGTCTTCCGATAAGACCCACATACGTCTTTGAGCTGTCGTACTTTATGCCTATTCTATCGGCAAACTCCTCTTTTGAGACGTACTGCATAGGCAGGGAATAGTCCATACCGTTATAGACAGTGTAAATATCGTTGGGATTAAATTTTCTTGATATAAGCATATCTTTAAAATTTGACGAAACGCCTATATAATAGTCCAGCTTTTTGAGTGAACGCACGTTGAGTAATGTATAGACAAATTTTTTATATATCCCGTCAAAGTCCTGCAAATAGTCACTGTGAACTGTTGTGACAACAGGAATTTTAACTCTTTTTTTGAGATGACTTGCAATAAAGTTTGCTCTTGCTCCGTGTGCGTGTATAATATCTATTCTTTCACTACTGCACATTTCGCAAAGTCTTGAAACAACAGACAAGTCAAATCTGTTCTTTTGCTCGACAAGCTCGCTCGGAACGTCTATACTTTGCAAATCATCAAAAAACTGCCCCTTTATAAAGCACACTATTTTAACATCACAATACAAAGGCAGCTTTCTCATAAGTGAAAACACGTGAGTTTTTGCTCCGCCCGTATCTCCACCGCTTATCATATGAAGAATTTTCATAACGTGCCGTCCCTTTTCTATCTATTATCTATTATCTATTATCTATTATCTATTATCTATTCTTTTCGTATACCGTAAACGATGCCATAACAACGCCTGCACAAATGAAAAATGCAAACATTACACGTGGGTAAAACCAGCTATACTCGAAAAGACCTGTCAGGACAAGTCCCGAAATTGATGCAGCTGACGCCGCACACACTGCTCTGTTATAGCCGCAAAGACTCCTCTTTGCCCCGATGCAAGCACGCCTTATAAGCTCGATTACAAGAAATGTATAGCTTACAAGCCCTGCAATTCCGGCTTCTGTCATCATTTCCATAAACATCATATGTGAGTGCGAGGCGATGGTCAGTGTGCCGGGTGCGTAAGACGGGAACACCTTTGAGAATGCCTCAGGGCCGACGCCAAGTCCGCATATCCACCATTTTTTAAGCATTTCGACACAGCCCGACCATATATCTATTCTGTATGAGCTTGATGAGTCGGACAGGTTTCCTATAGTCAGAATTCTGTTTATAACACTCTGCGGTAAAAAGGGCACTGCAATAAATATGAGTACAGTTCCAAGGTATACAAGCTTTGGCTTGTACAGTACCACAAACACCGCAACAGAAAATACAAATGCAATCCAGCCCGAACGTGAGTATGTCATAACAAGCGAAACGACAGGCAACACAAGAAACGCAAACAGCGTTATTCTACCCAACACGTGCTTTTTCTTTAAAGTATACACAAACGAAAAGGGCAGAAACAAAACTATTATCTGTGCAAAGTTATTCGGGTTTCCAAGTGTCGAGTAAATTCTTCCCGGCATATCCTTATTCAGTTCAAGGTCGGTAAGCGATGCACTTTCTTCAACCCCGATGATACCCTGAACAACCCCGACTATACCTATTACCACCGTCACAAAGTACATAACACCAAGGAATCTGTCCATTGCCTGTTTTGTATTTAAAAATGCACTTACGCAAAGACACATAACAAACGAGGTTATATAAAATGCAAGAACCCTGAAGCTATCCGCTCTGTCGTGCGACACAAAGGAGCTAAAAACTATGCTTGCCATAAAAAACACAAGTCCCAGCCACAGTTTTTCCCTTGTTATGCTTACGTAATCTTTTTTACTTGCATACGCAAGCATAAGCACAAACGCCATGGCAAAGGCACAGACAAGTGCAAAAAGATTATTCCACAGCTCGTGCGGGAAAACAAACATACAAAGACAGAGTATCGGGAAAATGCCCGTAAAGCTAAAGACAAAGTCCCACAGTCTGCAAAACGGTCTGCCAAGCACGGTAGTGCGTGAAATACGGCTACACGTGCCCTCCAGAAAGCCATTATTCTTTGCTTTATCGATATTTGAAAACGCCCATATGCTTATTTTTTTAACAGGCACAAAAACCAGATGTGCCACTTTATAAATTAAAGAATGTGTGCTTTTTTGTTCTATTGGCTTGCGTGTAAACGCAAAGCAAAACACGCTCTTTGAGTACATATCCGAAACAAAGTCAAACAGCTTTGTAAGAACAGCATAAAAAACACTGTTTTTAAACACATTCCACAAAACTTTAATTATTGCGATTGCAAAGGCACACGCCTTGTAAAAACAACTGTTTTTAATCATTACAATTCTCTCTTTTAAAACTTTTTTGCTTTACGCCTATTTATCGTCTGATACGTCTTTCCTTTAGCTGTATATCATAAATTCTCGGATAAAGCTTTGCTTCGCCTGCTCTGAGCACAAGCGTATGTCCGACAGTATAGTGGTATTTATCAACCGTTGCCCCCATGGGTGTCTTTTTACCCGTAACCTCGGTTGTGACAATAAGTGAGCTGTAACCCTCTTTTTCCGTAACGACATTCTCGCCTTGTGCATTGACAGTATAAGAATGTGCAGGGCCAACCTCAAAATCTACAACCTTGCCGACTTCCCATTCCGAATAATCGTCGTAAGCCGGAGTTCCAACCTTTAATTTGTCAATTACAAAATCACTGACTTCTTCCTGATAGTATTTGATAATTATTGTGGATTCGGGACCGTCAAAAATTGCATTTTTGTCGTCTGCCTTGCTAAGAGAAGCAAATCCGCCGTTTCTTACAAACACAAATCCTGCAAACGCAAGCACGCACACAAGCAAAAGCACAAGCAGGTCAATTACGTTTATAATGCCAAAAAGCTTTCCTTTTTCGTTGATAATCTTCATTTTCATATCTCCTTACTTTTTTAGAATTTTCTTATATATTTCAAGTGTATCTATTGCGGTTTTATCAAGATTAAAGGTTTTGCAGACCGCTCTTTTTGCATTTTCCGAGCACTTTTCCCGTAGCGGTCTGTCCTCTGAAAATCTCTTTATCTCCGAGGCAAGTGCAAGTGCGTTTCCGTACGGAACAAGGCATCCGCAATTATTTTCCTCTGTTATTATTTCCGGATTTCCTCCGACGTTTGTAGCAACAACGCAAAGACCGCTTCTCATAGCCTCAAGTATTGAAAAGCTCATTGCCTCGGTCTTTGACGGGCACACATACAAATCGGCACAGGAAAATATTTTTTCAAGGTCACTTCTGTAGCCCACAAAGAACACCTTGTTTTCAAGGTTTTTATCCCTGACACGCTTTTTCATCTCAGGCATCAGGTCTCCGTCACCTGCTATTACAAACGCAAATTTCTGCGATGTCATCGCTTCAAGCTCCTTTGCACTGTCAATCAGAAGCTCTATGCCTTTTTCACTGCTTATTCTCGCAACGGTTGTTATAACAAACGTGTCCTTATCTATTCCGAGCTGTTCTTTCAAATCAATGGGCACTGCCAGCTGAGCAAGCTCGTTTTGCCCTTGATACTCGTTTTCCTGCGTTTCAACTCCGTTATAGACCACTTTTATCTTTTTTGACGGATATCCGTTATGGACAAGCAGTTTCTTTCCGTAATTACACACGCTTATTATTTTACTGTCGAACTTTGTAAATAGCTTATTTAAAAATCTTCGGACAAGCCCGACGTCATCAAGTATGAGGTGACTTGTAAATACAATCTTTGTCTTGCGGTAAAACAGATGCGACAGAATAGCTATGTAATTTTCTCTTGGGTACTGTGCGTGAATTATGTCGATTTTATTCTTTTTACATATTCTCGCAAGGGTTTTTGCAGCCTTCAGGTCAAAAAGATTCTTCATTTCAAACTGGAAGGTACTTACCTTCATTTGTGCCATCTGCTCGCTCAGAAGTCCCGGCTCGTTATATGCAAAAAGGCACTTTGTCTTATCGCCCGAAAGCTTACGTACAAGGCTCAATACATATTTTTCAGAACCGCCGTTTCCGGCATAGTTGATTAAATAAAGGATTTTCATTTATCTATCCCTTTCGGTTAAGTTTTTTAATGCTCAATGTGCTTTTTAAGCCCCGCTTTTTCAAGCAAACTGCAGGTAATTTTTACAGCTATCGGCACTCTAAGTACAAAGAGCATCACCGCATATACAATCATACCGCAAACTGTCGGTACAAAGAGTTTTAATATCTTTTGAATTATGTTGCCGCCAAACACATTCCACTGCACATTGTTTTTGACCGCGACCACAACAAGCAGCATAACTATCGACGACACAACATATTTGAGCAAAAGCGGCAAAAGCCCTTTTGTGTAATTTCCCACTTTTCTGTGCAGAAGATACATAAGCAGAAATAGTCCGCAAAGCGATGAGATTGAATACGCAAGCGGAAGTCCGTACGGCCCGATTTTTGCCATAAGCAGCTGACTTGAAACAATATTCACAACCATTATGACAAACCCGTTTATCGCAGGCGTTTTTGTATCCTTTACTGCATAAAACGCTCTGTCAAGTATTTCCTTTGAGCCGACACCAATTATTCCAAAGCTATACATAACCATAAGGTAAGACGCAGCATTTACGCTCTGTACTTCGGTTTTTCCCCAGCCTATGACAAGGTCCAGAAGCTCTCTTGACATAACCGCAAACCCAAAGCTTACAGGCACAAGAAAAAGCCACACATTTGACATAACACCCAAGAGCGTCTCTTTATACTCGTCCGTTTTTCCAAGTGCGTAGCTTTGCGTAAGCTTTGGATACAGCACGGAAATTACCGAGTTTACAAACGCCAGCACGAGATTTAATGCAAGATTCTGGACATACGTAAGAAGTGAAACAAATCCGTCGTACCTTGCTATCATACTCGTGTTATAAAACATATTTATCTGATATGCCGAAACACCGACAAGCACGGGCGGTGTCATTTTTATTGCCGTTACAATATCGGGACTTTTAAATTCAAAAGATGCCTTATATCTGTATTTTGTCTTATAAAGCGGCGGAACAAGAATAAATGCCTGAAGCGAAAGTCCTGCAAGCGTTGCAACAAGCAGTCCCGACACGCCAAAACGCTCGCCGAGTGTAAACACATAGGCTATTACCACAAGGCTACTCGGAACACTGACAACTGCAGGCCAGACGTATTTACCCTCAGACTGAAGCATTCCCTGAAAAATAAAATTAAGTCCGTAAAACAGCATTGCCGGCATCATTATCATAAGTGCCTTTGTCGCAAAGGTATAAGACTGTCCCTTATTAAAATCCGTAAACTTCGGAAGAACAGGAGAGAGTGCAATTCCCACCAAAATCAAAAGCGTCGTGAGGCAGATTGTAAGCGTGATGATATTATTTGCAAATCTATTTGCCTCTTTACGATTTCCTGATGCTATGTGCGAGGCATATATGGGAATTACCACAGCCGACAGGGCTGTTCCAAAACACGTGAATATTATATTTGGAATATTTATTGAATAAGAATATATATTCAGTTGCAGATTGTCCGCACCGTAAAAGGACATATATATGGACGAGCTGACAAGCGACAACAGCCGTGACAGCACCATTATGACCATAACTATGCTTATACTGCCGACAATATTTTTTCTCGACAAATAAAGTCACCTCGAAACAGTTTTGAAAAATTACAATACGCCATTATACATTATTTATAAATATTCATTTTATTATATCATTATTTTTCCTTTTTGTCTACACCAATTTTTACTTTCTTCCTTATTATAGTTATATGCTCCGTTTTTACCCCAAAGGGTACACAAGAACAAGGCA
>JAZQVQ010000205.1:0-14264 GCA_045631825.1 Eubacteriales bacterium
ATATAAGTGACAAAATCGGCTTTGATAAGACACCCATACCTATTGCACAGGGTATTGCAATAATTGCACAGTTTCTGAAAGCTGAGTTTATATTATCATATGCTTTATTTACATCATTATTTGCAATAGCCGAGGAAATTGCAGGTATTGCACTTATTGCAAACGGATAAATAAATGGTGGCACAAGGTTAAATAGTGGAATAACCATTGAAGAATATGTTCCGTAATATGATGCGGCCGCAACTTCACTAAGTCCTGCAGACACAAGCCTTTTTGCCATAAGAAAAGTATCGGCAATGCTTGTAAGTCCCATTATTGACGAAGCCAGAGTTATCGGAATTGCGGTTATTACGAGCTCACCAAGTATGCTCTTTGTAGACCTGACTGTTACATCATTATCATCAACCAACAAAGTACGATTTGCAATACTGTCTTTAAACTTTACAATAAGAATATACAAAGTAGCAAATGCGACGCCAATCGAAACCCCCGAAATAACATAGGCTGATACAACGTGTATTTGCTCATTTTTAGACATAAAGTATACAGCAGCAATAAGACCTATCCCAAGCTTTCCAACTGCTTCTATGACCTGAGAAACAGCCGTAGGTATCATATTCTGATAGCCCTGGAAATAACCTCTGTATGCAGATGAAATACAAATAAAAAATACAGTTGGTGCTATTGCCATTATTGAAAGATAAGCCTTTGACATTTCAGCATGCTCAGCAAATTGCTTTGAGAACAGGAGCATAACCGATGTTCCTACAGTTCCTATAATAAAAAACAACACAAGAGAAATATTAAATATCCTCTTTGTTTCTTTTGTATTACCTCTTGAGCGTGACTGTGCTATCATTCTTGAAATTGCAACAGGAAGACCTGCCGTTGAAACTGTATAAAACATAACATAAATACTGTAAGCAGAATTGAAGTAAGCCATACCCTCAACACCAATCAAATGTGTCAGTGGTATTCTGAACAATGCACCAATCAGTTTTACTATTATATTTGAAACCATCAATATTACTGCTCCCAGCATGTAAGTCTGGCTTTTTTTATTATTCAACAATCACAACTCCTTTTAATCAATATTCGGTCTTATAAAACTCTGACACACGGTCAATATCAAAGCATTTATATTTTTCGTCATCCAAAAATTCGTAAGGATATTTGGGAGAAAAAACTCGTTTGACGGTTTTAATATCCTTACTGACAAGCTTGGTAACCGCTCCTGCCCCTGCGGCGAGTACAGTGTGATATTCACCCATTGTTACTATATTATATATACTTTCAAAACCAACCTTTGAATATCCCGTGTTATCAAGGTTGCCGGCACTGTTTTTCTGCCTGTATACGTAGTAAGGCATGTAAGAATTTTCCGTGAGCTTTGAATAAGCATAGTCAATCATTTCGGCTGAGTTTTTGAAATTCTCCAAAAATGATTCGTTATACGAATTTCTGTACGTGGAGGATTTTTTTAAAGAAAAAGAATGTACCGTAACATTATGCGGCGAAAACTTAAGAATATCATCCACGCTCTTTTTAAAGGATTGTGTACATTCATAAGGAAGTCCCGCAATCAAATCAGTATTTATGCACCTGAAGCCAAGGCTATGTGCCATTTCCATAGCATTAGCGTATTGCCTGAATGTATGATTTCTCTTTATTTTAAGCAGCACTTCATTGTTTGTTGTCTGTGTGTTTATACTGATTCTGTCAACATCATTATCAATTAACACCTTTAGTTTATCAGCGGTAATACAGTCCGGACGACCCGCCTCAAAAGTAAATTCTTCGGGAAAACAAAAGTCAAAGTTTTTATGAATTGCAGCAAGTAAAAATTGAATTTGTTTTTCACTAAGTATCGCCGGAGTTCCACCGCCAACATAAATACTTGAAAGATTCAAGCCATTAATCCTGATGGCCTCGGCAATAAGCTGCAATTCCTTTTCAAGCTTTACAAGATAGTCGGGAATAAGTGAAAGAAGCTTTGGAGTTGCCACCGAAACAAAGGAACAATAATCACATCTCGTCGGACAGAACGGAATTGATATATAAACAGAACACGACCTGTCCTTTAAAGAGGACATAATTTCCTCTTCCCTGTCCAGAACGCTCAAAACCAGTTCTGTTTTTTGCAAAGACAATTTATAGCTGTCAAGCAAAATATTCTTACAATCGTCGAACTTGTAGTTACTTTTTATACTCTTTACAAGCTTTACCGGCTTGACTCCCGTTGAAATACCCCAAGGTGGAACAAAACCGAAAATATCAAATGCTGCTTCAAGAAAAGCTCGTCCAATTAAATTTTTCATTTGTGGTGTGAAAAATTCAATGACGTTTTCGCAAAGGTGGCATTTTGCTTTTTTATCACCTATAATTATTTCAACATCTGCGTAATATATTCCTTGCTTTTCATAAGCAAAAACATTGAGTATATTTCTGTCATCTTCTGAAAGAGAGAACTTTTCACAAGGCAAAAACAAGAGAACAAGCGATTGATAATAGAGAATATTTGCTGAATTTGTCTTATCCTGAATATTTAAAATCATATCAAATTATAATTTTTCCGAATCAAAAATTATTGTGACGGGACCATCATTTTCAAGGTTAACCTTCATATCGGCACCGAAAATCCCCCTTTTTACGGTAAGGTTATATTTATTTCTCAAAATTTTACAGTACATTTCGTAAAAATCTACAGCTTTCTGACCTTTGGCCGCCGCCATAAATGATGGTCTGTTCTGCCCCTTACAGTCTGCACACAGAGTGAACTGTGAAACCACCAATATTTCACATTGTTTACCTGATTCAATTAAATTTAACGGTGACAAATTCATTTTGTCTTGTTCATCACAGAAAATCCGAAGTTTTGCCGTTTTGTCTGCAAAGAATTCCAATTGCTTTTCCGTGTCGGTTTCATCCACTCCAAACAAAACCAAAAAACCTTTATCTATGCTCGAAACAAGTTCTCCGTCCACAGAAACGCTGGCTTTATTAACTCTTTGTATCACTGCTTTCAAGAAGCAAACCCCCTTGTTACATCAATAACATCCTTTATTTTCTTTAAACGGGATATAATTGTGTTTACGTGCGAAGTGTTTCTACACGTTATAGTAAGATTTATAATCATACCATCATTACCGGTTTCTTTTGAGTTCATTGTATGAACGGAAACTTTCATATCGGCAAAAATTGAGGAAATATCTGCAAAAACTTTAAATGAGTTATATGCATACACTTGAATCAATGCCTCAAAATTACCACTTGTATTTTCTCCCTGCATAAGTGAATCACTCGACCATCTTGCTGTTACCCATCTGTGTTTTCCCTCTTCCTTGTTAAGACCCGCCTTGGCATTAGGGCAATCATACTTATGCACAGAAACTCCAAAACCACGTGTTACAAATCCAATTATGTTGTCGCCCGGAAGAGGATTACAGCATTTAGCAAACCTTACCTGGCAATTATCAATACTGTCTATTACAACGCTTTGCATTGCACCATGTGCATTATCTTTTGCACGCTTGGCTTCAGATGTTTTATTCTTATCAATTACTATTTCTTCAATAGGATTCTTTGCCGGCTCTGTTTCAATCTTAATCTTTCTGTCAAACTCATCTTTAAGCTTAGCAGAGAATTTAGAAACAGCTATACCGCCATAACCTATATTATTATAAAAATCGTCAACATCAACAAAACCTACTCTCTTTGCAACGCTGGCTACAATATCGTTTTTCTGAGTTTCAGTATACGGCTTTCCGAAACGCTTGAATTCACGTTCAATTTCGTTCTTGCCTTCAATAATGTTTTCGTCACGTTTTTCACGCTTAAACCATTGACGAATTTTGTTTTTAGCCTCACTTGTTTTAACAAGCTTCAACCAGTCTCTGCTAGGTCCTTTTGACGACACGGAGGTTACAACCTCGCAGATATCACCCGTCTTTAAAACAGTATCTATCGGGACAATAACGCCATTGACCTTTGCTCCAACCATTTTATTTCCTATCTGCGAGTGAATAGAATACGCAAAGTCTATGGTATTTGAGCCATGAGGAAGGCTGATTACATCACCCTTGGGAGTGAAAATAAACGTCTCATCTTCGTACAAATCTAACTTTAACGGCTTTAAAAATTCGTCAGCGTCACCTGCACCTTTTTCTGTCTCAATAAGTGTACGTATCCACTGAAACTTTTCCGCTATATTTTGTTTTTCAACCTCACCCGATTTATACATCCAGTGTGCAGCAACACCATATTCTGCAATGGCGTGCATATCCCAGGTCCTTATCTGGACCTCAAAGGGTATACCATGTCTACCTATGACAGTGGTGTGAAGCGAGCGGTACATATTGGGCTTGGGCGTTGAAATATAATCCTTAAACCGTCCAGGCATAAGATTAAACATTTCATGTATTAATCCAAGCACAGTATAGCACTCAAGCTCGGTATCAACTATAATTCTGATAGCATAAAAATCGTATATTTCTTCAAAACTCTTGTTTTGATTGTACATTTTTTTATAAATGCTATAGATTGACTTAACTCTGCCCTCAAGCTTGTTCTTTATACCAACCTCTTTAAGCTTATTTGAAACATGAAGCTTTGCTTCATCCAGAAAGCCCTTGTTCTGACCGTATCTGTATTCGACATCGTTTTTAACTTCATCGTATCCAATCGGGTCAAGATATTTAAGAGCAAGATTTTCAAGTTCAGACTTGATTTTTTGTACACCAAGTCTATGTGCAAGCGGGGCGTACAGATGCATTGTTTCAAGTGCAATAGTTCTCTGACTCTTTTCACTTTTTGCATCAAGTGTACGCATATTATGAAGTCTGTCTGCAAACTTTATGAAAATGACACGAATGTCATGGTTCATTGCAAGAAACAATTTTCTCGTGTTCTCAATACTTGCTTCTTCTTTGTCTTCAAAATACACGTTTGGCAATTTTGTAAGACCATCGACTAGCTGAGCCACTTCCTGACCGAAATTCTCAGTTATAGTTTCAATATCAATTTTATCCTTGCAATCTTCAAGCGTATCGTGCAAAAGTGCAGCACAGACGCAATCGGTATCAAGCTCAAGCTGTGCAACAATATACGCAACAGAAAGAGGGTGCGTAATATATGGCTCACCCGATTTTCTATATTGACCATCGTGAAGCTTTTCAGCCCATCTGTATGCGTGATTTATTTTTTCAATGTTATACTTAGAAGCGGAACCCGAAATATATTGAAAAAATTTCTCACTCGTAACAGTTTCGTACATAGAATTTACCTTCCTTTGCCTACTTATTGTTCTTTAAAGCTTTAAGCAAGCTTGATTCGTTTAAGTTTACTTTAGCAGTTGTATTTTCAAGCTGTATAACGACATTATTCTCATCATACCTTTCAAGAGAAACAAGTCCCATTTCGCAAAACACATCAACACAGATATTGAGCATCAGCGGCGAAAACTGTATGTTAAAATCTCTTGATATTTCAGTTGATGCGTGATAAATATTAAAATTGATTTTCTGGTTACTTGTCGATATCTTATGTTTTATAAACAAAAATGCAATCTTAAAGTTTTTAAGTTCAGGAATATGCACTGACGGACATGCGGCTTTTTTAGATAAAATTTGATTATAAAGTTTATTGTACTCTTCAATTTCGGTGTTTAATACCTGTGCCGGTTTTATATCTTTAATCAAAAACTGAACCGACAATGTTCCCCTGAAATCATTAAGCTCAATCGTACCCATAACATCGACAAAATCACATTCCGAAAAACAAAAATCCTGACGCTGTTTTCCAAAATAAACTGAGTTTATCGAGGCGTTATCCTTTTTTAAAACAAGCTTTAAGTGCTTTCCCTCTCCTATTGAATATATTTCCGAAAGACATACATTTCTGACGCAGAACAAAGGCACCTGATTATGTAAACCAAATGGCTCAAGTGACTTGATATGATTTGCATTTTCAACAGTTATATCAGACAATGAAATTTCAAAATTAGCATCTATCAGGGTTTTCTGGTTATCAAAATCAAAGTTATCCCTTGCATAGTCATTAATTCTCTGCTTAAATGCATCAATGTTCTTTTCTTGAATTGTAAGACCTGCAGCAAGCTCGTGGCCGCCATACTTAATAAGCAAATCGGAACAGCTTGATATTGCATCGTTTATATTAAAGCCCTTGACACTTCTTGCCGAGCCCTTTGCTTCATTGTTGTCAAACGATATAAGCACTGTCGGACGTTTATATTTTTCAGTGAGCTTTGATGCGACAATACCTATAACGCCAAGATGCCAGCTTTTCGACGACAATACTATTACTTTGTCCTGCAAATAGCTGTCATTTGATTCAATTATGTCAACTGCTTCCTGGAAAATTCTGTTTTCAACAAGCTGTCTTTCTCTGTTTAAAGCACAAAGATATAATGCTATATTATTCGCATTTCCCTTATCGTTTGTTACAAGAAGCTCCACCGCTTTATTTACATCGCCGATTCTGCCTGCAGCATTTATTCTCGGTGCAATCACATAACCTATTGATGTTGCAGTAAGATTTTTGCATTTTGCATTTCTGCGTTCCGAAAAGCTCTGTTCCACAAGTGCACTCAATCCCAAATTCTTAGTATTGGAAAGTGCTTTGAGCCCGTTTTTTACAATAATACGGTTTTCGCTGATAATCGGCATAACATCAGCAACCGTGCCGAGAGCAACAATGTCACTGTATTTTAAAAACAGTGAGGAAAGATTTTTATTGTTTTCAAGAGCACAAACAAGTCTGAAAACAACACCAACTCCCGCAAGCTCCCTAAACGGATACATACTGTCTTTTCTATGTGGGTTTACTACAGCCAGTGCATTCGGCAAAACATCACGACATTCGTGGTGGTCTGTTATAACGACATCAATACCAGCAAGATTTGCATAATCAATTTCTTCGTGTGCCGTAATGCCGCTGTCAACAGTAATAATTAGTTTAATACCTTTCTGTTTAAATGACTCTATTGCGACCTGATTTAGCCCGTAACCTTCGCCAAGTCTTTCGGGTATATAATACTCAACAAACCCGCCTTTAAAGACAAGGTAACGGTACAATGTTGCAACGGAAGTTACACCATCAACGTCGTAATCTCCGTAAATCATTATTTTTTCACTATTCTCAAGTGCTCTATGTATTCTGGCTGTCGCCTTATCCATATCTGCAAGCAAAAAAGGATCTGACATATGATTTATATTACAGTCAAGATAACTATTTATTTTCTCAATGGTGTCATATCCTTTGGATATAAGGATTTTTAAAACAAACTCACCAAGGCCTGAAAGTTTCTTTAAGCACTCTAGCAAACTGTTATCTATATTACCAACTGTCCAGACATTTGTATTAATAGCCATTTAAAATAACCTCAAATACGTTTTTATTTGTTGTCTTCAACATCTTCTATTATTCTGACAATCCTCACACGCAAGTATTTTTCTACAAACTTATTTTGAAATATAATTGTAACAATAAAAACCAAAACAAAGGATAAACCGGCGATTAGCAAACAATTCAATTCACTTGCAAGCATATTATGAATTAAAAAATATACTGTTATCGATAACAATACCGGCACAACAAAAACAAAGAACGAAGCAAGCAATAAAAGACGTGAATCAGAGTGTATTTCAACAAGCTGTCCCGCTGCTGCTCCAAGATTATTCTCGGCTCTAACTTCAAAACGCTGCTGCGTATTTCCAAATACAAGCTCACTGCTGCAAACATTTTTATTCTGGCAATTTTCGCAGGACGAACACGCACTTTTTCTTAAAGTTTCAACAACTGCGTAATCATCAGCAACTTTTAAAACCTTTGCTATTGTCTTCATTATCACACTTCCAATGTCTTATTCATAAACGCAAGAGCAGCGCGAATTCCATCGACAGCTGCACTTGTTATTCCGCCAGCATACCCTGCACCTTCGCCACACGGATAAATGTTTGAAAATCTGGTTGACTCAAAATTGATATTTCTCTCAATTCTCACAGGACTTGAAGTTCTGGTTTCAGGAAATGTAAGAAGTGCATCTTCACAACAAAAACCCTTTATTTCACGCTCAAATTGTTTTAAACCAAGCTTAATATTATTAGTAACAAATCCGGGGAATATTTCACTTGCCTTAACATATGACGTTTTACCCGTATACGAGGGCAGTATTCTCGACGCCTCTTTTGATAGTCTGTCTTCAAAAAAGTCAGAGCAAAGCTGAATGGGTGCACTTGCGTTATTTCCAGCTTTTCTGAATGCCGTCTGTTCAATATTCCTTTGAAACTCAATGGCACCCTCTACAGTACTACCAAAATCAGCGTGATTTACCGAAACAGCTATAGCTGAATTGGCATTTACACCATCACGGGCATAATAACTCATTCCATTTGTGACAATTTGTCCGTTTTCAGAAGCACTTGCAACAACCACGCCTCCCGGACACATACAGAAAGAATATACCGCCCTGTTATTAAACCTGGCGGACAATGTATACTGTGCGTGACCAAGAGAGGGACTTGACACAAATTTTCCGTACATCGAATTATCAATATCCTCTTGCAAATGCTCAATCCTCATACCGACAGAAAACGATTTCGGGTTAATTTCAAGATTAGATTTCAAAAGATTTTTGACAGTATCTCTTGCACTGTGACCGATACATAAAAATACCGCACTGCAAACAAACTCATCACCATCAGAAGTTATAACGCATTTGGGATTATTATTAGAATCAAAACATACTTTTTCAAATCTTTTATTAAAAATTATGTTTCCGCCAAGAGCAATTATTTCATTACGAATACTTCTAACAATTTTTCTGAGCAAATCAGTTCCAATATGAGGTTTTGCAATATATTTTATCTCAGACGGTGCTCCGTGATTTACAAATTCCTGCAGCACAAAATTCGTAAGGCTGTCGTTAATACGAGTCAGCAACTTCCCGTCGGAAAAAGTACCTGCACCACCCTCGCCAAACTGTACGTTTGTATTTTCATCAAGTTGCGAAGTTTTCCAGTACTTTTCAACAAGAGTGGCTCTCGTGTCAACATCACACCCACGTTCTATTACTATCGGTTTTAAGCCTGCCCTTGCAAGAGCAAGAGAAGCAAACATCCCGGATGGTCCAAAACCGACTACAACAGGGCTTTGCGTAATTTTATTGTAATTTACAAACTCCGGAACCGTTTGATAAACAACATCAAGTCCCGGCAATTTCTCCTGCTTTCCGTAAAAGATAGCTGCTACTGAATATATAATTAAAATTTCATTCTTATTTCGAGCATCTATTGATTTTTTATACACGAAACAATTATTTAAATCTACAGAATTTCCAAGACGAGACTTTTTGAAAATTTTCCTTGCAGAATCAACAGCACGCCTATCCAAAACGCAAGCGTCTTCAAAAGTACACGGAATTTTTATATTTCTGACGACAACAAACTTATTATTTGTCATCAGTTTCACCCTGCTCTTCTCCGGTTTCAAGAACGTTTACTGTGACTTTGGTAATAGAATTACCCATTTTGTCATAAGCGACAACATCGTAAGGCAAATCAAGATTTACAGTTGCCACGAGATTTGGAGAAAACTCTATCGGCATTGTTTCGATACTTTCAAGAGATTCGACAAAATCGACTGATCCTTTTATGGTTACGCTTTCAGGTGAAACAGAATACTTATACTTTTGGCCATCGGCAAAGACTACACTAACCTTTTTGTTCTCGACTTTCAGAACCGGTACAGTAACAACTGCCATTGTTTCATTCCTTTTGATATAAGGACTGAGAATTTCTTTATCGGAAGAATCCATAAGTTTAATTTCACCTTTTGAAGTAACAGTATTCTTGATATTCCCAAGATTTAAAGCTACAACGGCTTTATTGACTGTACTGACTAGATCTTCAGGACCGCTGATATACACATATCCCGGAGAAATCACACTTTCTCCAAGTTGGTAACCATCATACAGTGAATAGGTTTCTTTTAATTCAATCTTGATTGTTTTTCCTACAGTTTTATCAATTTCAAGATTGACATAGTTTACACTTTTATCAACAACAGAAATTCCCGTTGGAGTTATAATTGAAACTGCAAGTTCATAGGAGCCTGCCTCGGAAATCCCCGTCAAGTCAACGCTTGCTACAATATCAGAAAGCTTTAACGAATTTATCTGTGCTTTTGTACCACGCAAAGTAACATCTATTGTGTTTTCCCTGCCGGAAATAATATCAAGCTTTTGTTCTGTATCGAAATTTTCAACAGACACGGGCACAGCATAAAAATCCTTTTCGTATTGTGTTGTCTGAACGTCGATAACGTAAAACCACAAAATTATTGCGGCAAGAATAGACAAAATTTTGGCAACAGTATCGGAAAAGCTATTATTCTGTTTAATTGTCCTTTTTGTTTTATTAGTTTTTGGTTTCATAAAACGATATCTCCTTTCCGACAAAATTTTATTTATTCTTTAAGTTCTTTCTAGACGATTTTACTTCATCACCGATAAGATGTTTTACAAGCTCACCCTTTAACGAAAATTCATTAAACCCTCTATGTAAAACACCGTTAACAGCTATCGATATAATTCCCGTTTCCTCGGAAACAACTACAACAACCGCATCAGAGTTTTCACTCATTCCAATGGCAGCTCTATGACGTGTTCCAAGGTCTTTTATTATATCTTCATTTTGTGACAGTGGCAAAAAGCAGCCTGCCGAGCAAAGTCTGAAGTCACGTACAACAAGTGCACCATCGTGAAGCGGAGCTTTGTTGTAAAATATATTTTTAATAAGATAAATTGCAGGATCTGCGTTAATTGTAGTACCGGTACGGATTACATCACCTATCTTTGTCGTACGTTCAAATACAACAAGAGCCCCGATTTTCTCCTGCGAAAAAAACAAACAGGCTTCAGAAATACTGTCTATGCACCTAATTGCATTCTGTATATCGGTGCCTCTTCTGTTTAATGAACTGATAACTGAATTTCCGCCGACTTTTTCAAGGAAGCTTCGAAGTTCAGTCTGAAACAATATAACAAGTCCGATTATACCAACCTGCATAATGTTCTGCAGAATAAAGTTGAGTGCGTGCATATTTAATAAGTCACTGAGCAGCAACGCAGCAATAATAAAGAATATACCTATCGCAAGTCTTCCGGCACGTCTGTCACGGACGAATTTGAAAACATAGTAAAACACGACAGAAACTATCGCTATGTCCAGAATATCAAAAACAGACACAGTGGTAATCTGATCAAATACGTAAATCCAAATATTCTTTAAAAAATTCACCTTTATTCTCCTTTTTTGTTTTTATAATATAGTATAACACAAATATCTCATCTTTGGAATACTTTTTTTCAACATTTATATATTTTTTTACATTTATTTTTACATTCAAAATAATAAACAAAATTCAAAAAAGGTATTGACAGATTGCCAAAAATATGATATCATTTCACTTGTTGAGATTACACGATTTACTCATAAGTCACGGAGAGGTGTCCGAGCGGTTTAAGGAGCTGGTCTTGAAAACCAGTGACTCTTCACGGAGCCGTGGGTTCGAATCCCAGCCTCTCCGCCATATATCTTTTCAATAATTTTATATCTATATTTTCACCATGGAGAAGTACTCAAGTGGTGAAGAGGCGCCCCTGCTAAGGGTGTAGGTCGGGCAACCGGCGCGAGAGTTCAAATCTCTCCTTCTCCGCCAGCTGTATGAACAATCATACGGAACATAAAACACAGCGATTTTCGCTGTGTTTTTTCTTTTTGTAAAAACAAATAATTGTAAATTATTAGAATTTTAATTCAAAAGTATTGATTTTATTCTCATAATATGTATAATGATAGCGTATCAAAGAAGCGAGAGGAATCTTATGAAATATTACGAAATTGGTACCAAAGTCGAAAACGCAACAAATAAAAGTGATGTACTTTTCTGCAACATAGATAACCCTGTTTTTCGCGTTCTTGGTGTTTGGCGTGGTAAAGATGGCATCTACCGCCGAGTACCTGAGGAAGTAGCGGAAAGCGTCAGTGAAGCTGTAAAAAAGCTTTCCTCCGACGCTGCCGGTGGACGTATACGTTTTACCACCAACAGTCCTTATGTAGCAATCAAGGCTATATGCAACGACGACGGGCAAGATTCGCACACCAATCTCACATTCAGGTTAGGTATGGATGTTTACGAGAAAGAACACTACGTTGGCATATTTAAGCCTGACCCAAACAATACAAACAAGTTAGAGGGGATTTTAGAACTAGACGGCAAGACACATGATCTGACTATAAATATGCCTAATTATACACGGATACATAACATAGAAATAGGACTTGCCAAAGATTCAGAAATATCCTCCGCCCCTTTATATAAATACGAAAAACCTGTTGTTTTCTATGGCTCCTCAATTACGCAAGGTGCTTGTGCCGGACGTACGGGGATGTCTTATGAGAACATTCTTTCTCGCAAACTCGACTGCAACTATGTAAATCTTGGTTTTTCAGGAAATTGTAAAGCCGAGTCCGCAATGGCTGATTACATATCAAGCCTTGATATGAGCGTGTTTGTTTACGATTATGAACATAACGCTCCTTCACTTGATCATCTGCGGGATACGCACGAAAGACTGTTTTTAAAAGTAAGAGAAAAACAGCCCGATTTACCAATCATTATTGTCTCCGCACCACGTTATTATTACGAATCGGTACGTTCGGGGGTTGTAAAAACAACCTATCTCAACGCCTTGGCAAGAGGTGACAAAAACGTTTATTTTATTCCTGGTTATAGTTTTTTTGAAAACACCGCAGAATCAGAATATCCCGTCGACACTACTCACCCGACAGACCTCGGCTTTTACTTTATGGCAAAAAGGATTGGCCCAACGCTCAAAAAATGCTTGGAGGATAGTGCAAGATGAAGATACATGAATATAAGACCTACGATATAAATACAACTATTACAAATAATGATGCAGATTTTGTCTTTTTAAAGATAGACGATGCACCATTCAAGATTTATGGTGCTCACCGTGAGAGAGACAGATTTGTACGTATTCCGTCAGAAATTGCAGAAAAAGCGGGTGGAAACGTTCTTGAAAGGTACACCAATACCGCAGGCGGAAGAATACGTTTTGTAACCGACTCGAACGAGGTAATACTCAGAGTTACTCTTGATTCCCCAAAAAAGTCCGCAGAGATCTGTGACCTTTCCGATTTTACAATGTCAGGTATGGATATTTATGCAAATGAAAGATATAAAGGTACTGCAAAACCACGCAATATCTTCGGTGATAACACTTATGAGTTCCAAAGACTTTGTGGCGATTCGGGGCTGCCAACAATTACACTTTATATGCCGACTTTCAATGGCATCAAGGATGTATACGTTGGCTTAAAAGCCGGCTCTGTCGTATATCCTGCCCCCGATTATGCTATTAAACGTCCTGTGGTGTTTTACGGGGGTACAATAACTCAGGGAGCTGCACCACTTCGCGGAGGAACGTCTTACTCAAACCTGCTTATGCGTGAATTTGACTGCGATTACCTCAACCTTGGTTTTGCGTGTGGTGCTCACGCCGAAAAGGAAATATCAGATTATATTTCAGGTTTGGATATGTCAGCATTGGTGTACGACCTTGACGATCCTATGATTTCACCCGAAGAACTTTCAAAAATTCATGAAAGAATGTTCCTTGAATTCAGAAAAAAGCAACCAGACACTCCCGTTTTATTTCTCTCACGTCCGTATGGAAGCAAGCCTTGTCAGGATGTAGCAAAATGCCGTGATATTGTAAAGCGTACCTATGAAAATGCTATCGCACGAGGTGATAAGAACGTCTGGATGGTACTCGGTTCTGATTTCTTTCCAAATCAGGAAATAAAAGAAAACTTTTCTGTTGATGATACATATCCATCAGATCTTGCAACGTATTTTATGAAAGAAGCAATAAAACCTGTACTTCGAGAAATTCTTGAAAAAGTAAAATAAATCAAAACCACCAGTTCAACTGGTGGTTTGCTCACCCCTAAAAGGAGTTGCTACTGGCTTAGCCCCTGAAAGGGGCACTGAAGATTTAACATCGCATTACAATCACTGGTAGCCGCTCACGTGCGGCTGTTTATTTTTGCCTACTTATTCTTGCTACCCGTAAACGGGTCGGTATATTCTTTTAGGGTCAACTGATCCTCGGCTATGTCTTCTTCCAACTGTTCGCGGATATACTGGGCAATCACCTTTTT
>JAZQVQ010000206.1:0-6370 GCA_045631825.1 Eubacteriales bacterium
GCTGTTTTGTATGCTGAGAAGCGGGAGGAAGTGAGACCAATGGATTATAAAGCAAAAAACATTGATACCGACAAGGCTATAACAGCATTGAGAGATGCTCGTGATTTTCAAAGGGCTGAATCTGAAACAAGAATCAGAGAAGAAAAGGCTTATATAAGGGGCATTGATAAAGGTATTGATATAGCGGTACGCCTTTTTGAATGTGCCAATTATGAGAAAACCGCTACCGACAAGTGGATTGTAAAGAAAGACTCTGTCGAAGCAACATATACCTGTCCTGTTTGCGGTTTTGAAATTACCTTTGCAGACCCGAAAGACAAGTTTGAATACAAATGTTGTCCGATGTGTTTATCATTGTTAGGAGGTGCTGATAATGTTTAACTATACAAGCCCTTGGCCCTGTTATCCTTATACTATGCAGTTGCCTAAAGAATACCCAACAGGTTCTGCAAGATATACGCCTAAGAGGTCGCAAAAGATAAAAAACAAGAAAAATAAATGTAAACGAAAGGGGCGAAAGTAATGGCTTGTAATTTTTGTAATACTCCGCTGTATATCAGAACCGTTCAATACACAAAACCTTTACTTGCTCCGCTGACACCCGAGCAGGAGTTAAGAGACAAGTTGACAAATTTAACGGGCGAAGTATACGTGAATATAGAAACCGGCTATTGTCCATTTTGCGGTGAAAGGAGGAACGGTGATGGCAAGGTTCATTGATGCGGAAAAACTGACAAACGAAATTGACAAGTGGCTTGATAGTGTGGGAACTGCCCTTGTTGGAAAAGGCTTATCATACTACGGTGAATTGATGGGCTGCATTGAAGATACACCAACCGAAGATGTTGTCCCTGTGGTTAGGTGTAAGGATTGTGAATATCTTATGGATTTGAGATGTGAAAATCCAAACAATGCAGATGGGAAAATTCATTTAAACCATTATTGCAGTTACGGTAAAAGGAGGGAAAAATAAAATGAATCCTATTTATGAACCAAAAGGCAAAGCCAAAGAATATGGGGACTATGCCATAAACATTTACACAGGGTGTCCTCACGAATGCTATTACTGTTTCGCTCCCAATGTATTACACAAGAAAAAAGAGCAGTTCCACGCTTGCGTAGAACCCCGAAAAAACATAGTTGAAGAGGTTAGAAAACAGATAGAAAGAGAGAACATCACCGGGAAGCTCATTCATCTCTGTTTCACTTGTGATCCGTACCCCAAAGGCTGTGACAGCACCCCAACAAGAGAAATTATCAAACTACTTAAAAATAGCGGTAATCACGTACAAATCCTCACCAAAAACGGCACCGATGCAGCGAGAGATTTCGACTTGCTTGACGAGAACGATTGGTTCGGTGTGACTTATGCAGGATATTCAGACGAGGACTTTGAAAGAGCGCCAAGCGGAGAAAAAGGGGCGGGAACTCCGCACGAAAGACTAATGGCTTTATTCGAAGCACACGAAAAAAGAATAAGTACTTGGGTATCCGCTGAACCTGTACTTGATGCTGACGAAGTCCTTTTCCTTATTGAATTTGCGGATTATATTGACCTTTGGAAAATTGGTAAATTAAATTATCACCCATCAAATTTAGATTGGGGAGCTTTCGGCAGACGAGCGGAAACGTTGCTGAAGGTCAAAAGAAGAAAATATTACATAAAAGACAGCTTGAGAGCGGAAATGGGAGGCTGTGAATAATGGGACAGTATGCTAAAAGCACAAATGTATCAAGCGAGTTATCCCGCTTGGAAATTGAAAAAATACTTATAAAATACGGTGCCGATAATTTTGCTTATGCAACTACCAACGGTAAAGCCTTGATAGGTTTTACTATGCACGGTAAACAAGTTAAATTCCTGCTTCCTCTCCCCTTGAGAGAAGAGTTTGCAAATACTGAAACTGGAAGGAAGAGGACGGAAAACAGTCAATATGAAGCGTGGCAGCAGGCTTGCCGTCAGCGTTGGAGGGCCTTGAAACTTGTAATACAGGCTAAACTTGAAGCTGTTGAGTGTGGCATTTCCGTTTTTGAAGAGGAATTTATGGCTAATATTGTTCTTCCCGGCGGTCAGACTGTAGGCGATTTTATGAAGCCTCAAATTGAACAGGCATATTTAACGGGTGCAGTTCCGAAATTGCTCCCAATGTTGGAGGGAGAATAATGTTTCTTTTCCGTATTTATTATTATATATACATATTTTCCTCTATCTTTGAAACGCTTGTTGACCTTATTGAAAAGTCTACAATGATTTAGGAGTTGAGAAAATGGCTGTAGAAATGTTTATCAAAAACAACAAATACGGTTTTCAGCTTAACCTTAATCACCCCGAGATTTTGGAACTCTACGTCAGATACAAAGCGTGGAAAAACATCGGCTTCAATCACCCAATGGACGATGCGGACAGAATTGAGTTTGAAAACTTTGTTATCAAGGATTTTAAAAAGAAAGGCAAACCTATTCCAAGTTGGGTAAAAATTAAGGAGAAACCGAAAGTACACCCGTTTGTATATCAACAAATCAAAGAGCGGATCACAATGTCACAAGTGTTAGAGCATTACGGATTTGAGGTTAACAAAGACTTTGCAAAATGCCCGTTCCATTCGGACGAGGATGCAAGTCTTAAGGTTTATTCCGATAACTTCTACTGTTACGGTTGCGGTGCTGCAGGTGATTTAATAAAGTTTGTCGCCTTACACTTGAATGTTGAAAATCGAGAAGCGGCGAGAATTTTAAACAAAGACTTTTCCCTCGGTCTTGAAATCGATAGCCCTCAAAACAGTCCAGCCGCAGAAAAATATATCCTTCAGAAAAGAGAAAGGGAGAAGATAAAGGAGTTTCAAGAAAAGACCTTGAATACTTTAAATACTTACCACCGCTTTCTCCACCAACAAAGGCAAAACCCCAACGACAAAAACCCTCTATTTCATTTGTCCCTCAAAGATTTAGATTGGACTGAGGTTCTTATTCAATCTTTAATAGAAAATCCCGCTGAATTTAAAAATACATATATGAACGAAGTATCGAGAATTGAGCAATTCCTCAAGGAGAACATCGGCTAAACCTAAATTTTAATGTACTATATGGACTGACCCGCTCTCCATAATCTGAATAGGCTGTGCACACGATAAGAACCTATCACCGGAAACGGGCAGTCCTTTTCTCATTAGTTCTTGCATTTCAACGAATGTTTCACGGTCAACTATAAGTGAGCAGAAATAACACTTTTCCGCTCCAACCATTTCTATTGATTCAACGATAAAGTCACTACCGTATTTTTTGGTAAAGAATAACCTCGCCTCTTTGTGACTACCAAACAAGGGGAGAGCGTTTTCCTCTTCACGACTTATCCATTTTTCAATCATATTCCCACGTCCTTTTTTTCTGTAAATTATAACATATAGGAGGTAATACTATGCCATTTGTCAAAACTATTGGAGGAAATTATGTAGAAATAAAAGAAGAGGACTTTTCAGATGTTGAGGAGCTTCTCAATAGCGAAATCGACAAGACATTGGAAATATTGAAAAAATCGCCAATGTTTGTTGGTCGAGTTACCTTGTCAATAATCATATCAGATAAGGGCAAAACCATTCATCCGATTCTTTACAAAACAAAGTACACTCCAAAGGAGCAGGAAACTGATAATTATATTCCCGAAGGGCAACTGCACCTTTAATTTCTTTCTTTTTTCTGTATTTAATATGTTGACTACACCGTAAAAATACAGTAAAATATCGGTAATACAACATATTCTTGACGGAAAGAGGTGGGGCGTAATGATTAAAATAATGGCAGGCATTCAAAAAGGCGGTGTAGGGAAATCTACAACGGCATCCGTTTTATCAGAGATACTTGCTGCTTCCGGCTACAAAGTACTTGCAGTTGACCTTGACAGCCAAGGAAACACAACGCAAATGCTCACCCAAAAGAATATTTACGATTTTAGCGGATCAACTATCTTTGAGGCTCTTAAGGAGCTTAACCCAAATCCTTATATCGTAAGTATTAAGGAAAATCTTGACCTGCTTCCCGCTGAAGATATGCTTTCTACCTTCAGCCGATATATTTACACACACCGAATTCAAGCTCCTGCAAAGGTTTTAACTGAGACCTTAAACGAGCTTGAAAAAGAATACGACTTTGTGGTGATGGATTGTCCGCCGAACCTCGGGGACATTGTTATAAACGCCATTGCTTGTTCTGACTATATTATCGTTCCCGTTCAGTTGGAACCGTTCAGTATGGATGCATTGGACCGCTTTTTAGCAATAGTCGAAGAGGCAAAAGAGGAAGGCTATACAACAGCAAAACTTTTAGGAATTGCATTTACAATGGTTGACCGAAGAAATGCAATCAATAAATCCGTTGGTAATGTGATTCGGGAAAAGTATGGGTCAACCGTATTTAAAAGCGAAATCCGTATGAGAGCGAAGTTAAAAGAATTCACTCTTACAGGAACGCTTATGAGCAAGAAAGCGGAAGTCGATGCACTTCAAGATTATATAAATTTAGCAGAGGAGTTGATTCAACGTGTCAAAGAAGACCAACGCAATCGAGGATAGGCTTAAAACCTTAAAAGGCGAAAAAGAGGAAGTTACCGGGAACGATACTCCTAAAAAGGTAATCGGCGGTATTCTTCACCAAGAGGCGGAAAAGCCCGATTTCGCAAAAATTGCTTCGGAGCTTAAAGAACGTCACGAAAAGGAAAAGCGTAGCCTTAACGATGGATATGTAAAAGATACTATCTACATTGAAGAAAATCTTTACAAAGCGTTTAATGCCCTTTGTACGGAGCGTGGAATGAAGAAGACGTTTGTCAATGAAGCCATCAAGGATTTCGTTCTTAAAAAGCACAAAGAACTTATGCACAAAAAATAAGCAGAAAATTTATGCACTTTGTCAATAGTTTTTCTGTATTCTTTATGTTATACTGTCACTTGCGATGGGATAGTAGACGATTTTTCGGCTACATTTCGCATACTTTTTTCTTGTGGCAGTCCCCTCTTCCATAAGGACACATCCGTATAAACACCCTCTCTGTTCCGCAGGCAGAGAGGGTGTTTTCCTTTTTTTTCTTTCAAATAATTTTAGTATTTTACTCAAAATAATTTAACAACATTGAACTACTTTTTCACTATAATTAAAGGCGAACATACATTCCTCATTTATACAAAAGACCACTTGAAAATCACTTCTCTCCCCGTGATTTCAATTCTGTCTATGACTTGCCGAATGATATGACGTTTTTTCTTGATATCAAACGAACTCCACTCGCACCCCTTTAGGTTGTGCAACAGTAATTTTACACTCTCGATATGAAAATCCTTATTTTCCTTTTCTCTGATTGCTAAACTTGGAGAAAGGCTAATCTTCTTTTGATGCAGCAAGTCTATTTTTTCGGCAATTTCACCCACAGGCATACGGTCGTATTTGTATAAATCCATTAGGCTGTCGATTTCTTGGTTGATAAGTCCTATTTCCTCTTGGACGTTAGGAGCATGTTGGATTGCAGAGTCGTTTTCTTCGGCTCTGCCTTTTTTTATAATTTCGTTCACTAAAAGCGGGTTTTCTATTACCCGAATCATTTCAGCGTTTACCATACTTTCAAGCAGTTCTTTTGAATAGTTATCATTTTTGCACTTCGGGTCCTTCACCATTTTTTTATTAACCTTTGCTCTTGAATGGCAGCAGTAAAGAAAATCTCCGTTCGGCTTTTTCTTTGCAAAGTATCTCGCACCACAACGACCACAATATAAAAGCCCGGTTAAAAGATGATTGCTTTCTTTTGGATTGAAATTGTCCTTACGGTTCCGCTCCCTCATGTGCTGCACACGCTTAAATAAAACGCTGTCTACAATGGCTGTATGGCTGTCGGGCGTTCTTACCTCTTTAAAGTGAATAGTTCCATTGTATAACTCATTATCAAGCACGGAGGAGACGGTTTGTGTATGCGACCAATCCCCGTGCTTTGTTTGGCAGTCTTTCATTTGGTATGTAATATCCGTTACGGTATGCCCCGCTGCATACAATTCGTAAACCATTCTGACTTGCTCCGCTTCTGTTTCGTTTATAACAAGCTCCCCATCTATGTAATCATACCCGATAGGATCAGAACCGCCACCGTGCCATTTTTTATTTTTGGCTCTTCCAACCCTGCCCGACATAGTTCTGTCCCGTATGGTTTCTAACTCAAGCTGTGCGAAAACCGAGAGAATGCCCACCATTGCACGACCGAACGCTGATGAAGTATCAAAGCTCTCTTGTATAGAAATAAAGTCAATATCGTTACCTAAAAAAACATCCTCAATTAAATACATTGTATTTCTTTGCGAACGAGATAAACGGCCAAGTTTCAAAACAACAACCG
>JAZQVQ010000207.1:0-3334 GCA_045631825.1 Eubacteriales bacterium
ATGAATTAAAAAGATATATTGATTATTACAACAACGAAAGAATTTCTATGAAACTAAAAGGAATGAGTCCAGTACAATACCGAACTCATTCACAAGCAAGTTAATATTTAATTTTGTCTAAACTTTGGGGTTCACTTCAAACTGGTGGTTTTGATTTTGTCAAAAAACACACTCCTGATGTAAAAACGGAGTGTGTTGAAAATTATTTTTCTTTATAATACAACAGACAATGACAGTAGCCTTCAAAATCGGGATCTGCAATCTGGTCTTTAAACTCTTTGCACATACACTTGTATTCGGGTGTGCGTGCAAGTCTGCATGGGCAATACCCGCCCGTTGCTTTAAGACCTTCTTTTACTGTCTTTACTATTTCCTCGTTATCATTAAATCTTATTTTCATAGGCTTAATTCAAAAGGTCAAGAACTTGATCCTTGTCCATATACCCAACGGCTTTGTTTACTTCTTTGCCATTTTCAAAAACAATCAGCGTCGGGATTGAGAAAATACCGAATTTTGAAGCAAGGTCGGGTTGTTCGTCAACATTAACTTTACCAACCGTGATATCAGTACGTTCATTTGCAATTTCTTCAATAATCGGTGCAAGCATTTTGCAAGGTCCACACCATGATGCCCAGAAATCCAATATAACTTTGTTTTTAGCGTTTAAAACAATCTTGTCGAAATTTTCAAGAGTAACTTCATATTCCATAAAAATCCTCCTTTTGTTTTAAAGAGCGTTCATTATTAAGTGTCTGATACACCTACACTAAGTATACATTATAAATTACAGTTTTTCAAGAGATTTTTGTAAAAAGTTTTTGGTTTTTTCACTCTTTGGGTTGCCAAAGACATCTTCGGGATTGCCGTATTCCTCGACAATGCCATCTGCCATAAACATAATGTTGTCAGAGACGTTCTTTGCAAAATTCATTTCGTGGGTTACTATAATCATAGTTGTATTGGTTTCTTTAAGTTCTTTGATAACCTTGAGAACCTCACCTGTAAGCTCTGGGTCAAGTGCACTTGTAGGTTCATCAAAACAGAGGATATCCGGTTTCATCGTAAGAGCTCTTGCAATAGCAACTCTTTGTTGTTGTCCACCCGAGAGCATACACGGATAGTAGTCAGCTTTGTCAGAAAGACCAACGCGTGAAAGTATCTCAAAGGCTTCCTGCTTTATTTGTTCTTTTGACAATCCGTTTATCTTTTTTGCCTCAAGCAATTCTTTTGCAAGTGTCAGGTTACGCATAACGGTGTACTGTGGGAAAAGGTTAAATGACTGAAATACAAGTCCAAAATGGAGCCTGTTTAGCCTTATCTGTGCATCTGTATATTTTTCCTTTTCATCTGCAGACCAGATTTCGTTTCCGTTTATGCTGATGGAGCCTGTATCGGGAGTTTCAAGAAAGTTTAAGCATCTTAGAAGTGTGGTTTTACCGCTTCCCGAAGAACCGATAATTGACAGAACCTCGTTTTTCTCTAGAGAAAAATCTATACCTTTAAGTACGGCAGTTTTTCCAAAGCTTTTTGTTATGTTTTTGACTTCGAGTACTGGCATAAAATTTCCTCCTAACCTTTATAATAATTCATTTTCTTTTCAATTTTAGCAAAGAGTATTGTTAATAATCCGCTAAAAATCAAATAAAAAGCACCTGTGTAGAACAGTGGCCACACAAGACCTTCTGCTTTTGCAAATCTCTGTGCAGACCATATGATTTCGTACACTGCAATAACTCTTGCAAGAGATGTGTCCTTAACAAGTGTTATTATTTCATTACTCATAGGTGGAACAATTTTTTTTACAACCTGAAAAAGAATAACCTTGAAAAACACCTGAGATCTTGTCATTCCAAGAACGGCACCCGCCTCGGATTGTCCTATAGGCATGCTTTCGATGCCTCCCCTGTATATTTCTGAAAAATAGCAGGAATAATTAATGACAAAGGCAACAATTACAGCAAAGAATCTATCGGGTGTCTTCCACGTCATAAACCATTCAATGAAAAAGTTTGTATATCCAAAATTTACAGCCCATCTGCCTATTAAACCGGGAATAAAGAAAATAGAAATAAGCTGAAGCATAAGGGGAGTACCTCTTATAATCCAGACAAAAACCTTTACACACCACCTGATTGGTTTGATTTTACTCATTGAACCAAAACATATTATTAAACCAAGAGGGAGAGAAAATATAAGTGTTAGTACGAAAATTTCAAGTGTTATTCCAAACCCCTGGAACAGAGAGAGAGTTACGTTAATAAAAGTATCCATCGTGTTTTAAAAAATCCCCCATATTGTTAAAAAGCAGAAAGCTCCCGGAAGGGAACTCTCTGCCATATTTCAATATCTAAAAATTAAAATGTGAGAGTGAGCTGATATTTTTCTGCAAGTGCAGTAAGTGAACCGTCTTGAACAAGCTCTGCAATGATTTTGTCAACTTCTGCCTTAACATCAGAATCTTTTCTAAAACCAATGCCATATTCTTCTTCTGTAAGGGCAATTGAATAACCAAGGTTTTCATAACTTGTTCCTTCGCCTGTCATAGCGTTTGCCATAGTAATGTCAATTACACAGGCATCTTCAGCACCGGCTGCAACTTCCATAAGAGCATCTGCCTGAGTCTGAACTTCAACTGCTTCATAACCGATAGCTGCAAGTGCACTCTGTCCTGCAGAACCTGCTTCAGCAACAAATGTAAGGTCAGCAATTGATTCAACACTCTTGTATGAGTCAAGCTTTGCCTTGTCCATAACAACAACCTGTGCATTTACAACGTAGGGAACAGAACAGTTCATGCTGTTTTTGACTTCATTTGTGAGAGTCATACCATTCCATACACAGTCAATAGCCTTTGAATCAAGTTCGAGAATCTTGCTGTCCCAGTCAATTTCGATAAATTCAGCTGTTACACCAAGCTTTTCGCAAACGAGCTTTGTGAACTCTGTGTCAAAACCTGTCCATTCGCCGTTTTCATCACGATAGTTCATAGGTGCGTAGTCTGTAATACCAACAACAAGTGTACCCTTGTCTTTTATGTACTGCAAATCTGAAACAACCTGATTTTGGTCTTCCTGATTGTTTTCGACCTGATTGTTTTCAACATCGTTATTTGCATCCTTTGGTGTGCAAGCAACAAAAGCTGCAAGACAAAGGATAAGAGTGAGAATAATAGCTATAATTCTTTTCATTTTGATTTACTCCTTTTTCAATTTAATAATTTACTTTGCTAAAGTTTCTAAAATTATAACACATTTTTTCTGTCCTGTCAAGTATAAAATCTGACAATAACAAATATTTATTGTAGAGTTACAATAGATGTGAGACCTAAAGTAT
>JAZQVQ010000208.1:0-3018 GCA_045631825.1 Eubacteriales bacterium
AAAAATCACTTTAACACCGCCTCTTTTATAATAATATTTCCGTTAAGGTTAAACGATTGCTTTATAATTTTTCCGCTTACAACACCCAAATATTCGGTTTCAGCATTTATGTTTTCTCCTACATTTACCGACTTATCATAAGTAACAATGTTTGATAATTCTTGACCGAATTTTACCTCGCCAAACTTGTATTCTCCAAATTTGACTATACCGCCATATTCAACGTGTTTGCCCTCAACGATTTTCAAGTTTGTTGTATTAACCCTCGTGAGCCAATTATAACATTTATTAAGAATATTGTCAATGTTGCTTTCCGAAACAAGCGTTGCATTATCAATAGCAACCACTTTTTCAATTTCACTTGCAAGGACTACCTCGTTTGTCTTTCTTTTTATTGTCGTGGAATGGTCGTATCCGTGTCCTGCTAATCTAAAATTGGTGTCGGTTGCGGTTATAATCGCATAATTAGTTCCAACTTCTAATATTTCTCCACTGCCTCGCTTTTCAACACCCCATAGCGGTTCGGAAAACTTTACAAGGATGTTTTCGCCTATTCCGTTCTCGGATGCCTTATAAACAATAACCCATTCTTCCGTATCTTCTTTGGGTGTGTAATTATGTGCTGAAACTTCAACGGCTGTAACTGTTTCTTCATCCGCAAAATTCTGTCCTTGCATAATTCGGTTGAGTGGGATTGTTTGCTTAACATCTTCTTCCAACGCAAACACCTTTACAACTTCGCTATTACTTGTATCGACTACCGCTTGTATTGCAAAAGCAACTTGCATAAGAGCATCCCGGCAAGTAGTGAACGGGATATACCCTGTAACAACTTCATCATCAAAAACAGCATCAATGCTATACGGAACTTTTGCAACTGTAAAAATATCGGTTAATAATTCAACCGCGTTTTTGTTGGTATAAATACCGCCATAATATGGTATGCTATCAAGCAAACCGATATAATCTTCGCTCTGTATGCTCCACAATCTTTTTGCTTTGCGTGTGGACTTCTTGACAAAAGTAGTTGCCTTTAATTCGCCATTGAAATAAACACTCAAAGGCTGTTTTGCCTGAAAAGAATATTCCATATCAGTTTTACTGTCAAGAGTAAAATCTGCCGTATTTATGCTTATTTGTGAAGATATAGGGTCAATCTCTTGTATAAGTTTAACCCCTCGTAACTCATCGCCATAAAAGAATGTGCCATACCCATAATCAATTACACGCAATTTAAGGCGGTTTTTGGGCATATTTATGGAATAGAATGTAATTACTGCCTTGTTGTAATTTTCAACGAAATTACGGCAAAAATAAAACGCATTATCCGGGTTGTATTCTTTTTCGTCAAGTGTTGTAATGCCGCCATCGGTTATTCGTAACCATTTTATGCTTAATCTTGTCGCAAATATGCCGTTGTATGTGTCAAATGTCAAAGTCAAACCTTGTGAAGAATACTGACCTATACTTTCCAGTTCTAAAACAATCGGCTCTGTAAATGTTCCGTCATCGTTGCTTATCTGCTCACTCCACAATCCCAAATTTGCTTGTTCAGGTACAGACGGAAAAGCCGTAGCCGTTCCGTCTAACACTACTGAATATAATTCACAAGGGTTTGCGTAGTTCGGGAAATTAAGGTTATACTGTTGCAACTGTGCAAGGGTGTCAAAAGCCTTTTCACTACTTTTAGGATAGAAGTTTTCCTTTGCTTCAGGTGCGACATCGCCATATCTTATTGCTACGCCTTTATTGTTCATTCAGGTAACACCTGTGCGGATATAGGCACTATATTTACGGAAAATTTATCCCAATATACCCTTCCTGTTTTGGTGTCAATGCGTTTCAACGCTCTTTCGCCTTGTGATACATAAGCCATAAAGGGTTTATCCCATAACGCTTGATTATGGACTATGTTTACCTCTATGCCGTCATATCGTGGAATTGCAAGAAAGTTAAATAATTCGTCGTATTGCTTTTCGTGTCCTTGCTTTCTTGCAAAGGTGATTTTGTAATTGAAGAAAGTCCCAAGGGGGTCTAAGGTCATACCCGCCCCCTGCGACATCGTTCTGCCAGTGTTCTCGGAAAAAAGTATTGAAAAACTTTCGCTTATTTCTGTAACAAGAACATCCCAAACCTTGCCGCCGATTTTCACATATTCCATTACGCATTCACCAACCTTGTACCAATTCTGCGATTTTCTCTGTTGCCCTGTTCGACAACTGCTCTGCCAAACTCTCTGCCGTCAATTTCAAGCACTACTTCGGTATTGCCGCCGCCAATGTTGATATTGCCGCTACGCATTAAAATTCTATCAGCCAACATATCCATCCACTCTGTATTGTTTTCGAGTGGCAACACAGCTTCTCTTCCTGCTTCACCTATCAACCCAACGGTTGCGTGTGGAACTATACCGCCTTTTGCAAAAGCAGGGACGCCGAGCGCTAAAAGTCCAATAGCACCAACAACTCCGACAAAATCATGCCAATTTGGAGAGCTTTTTTGACTTACACCAGAATATTTTTTTGGTGAAACACGGTTTGTTATTCCCGTCATCAAATTCAAATCATGTTTCAATAATGCTTCTCCACCTATTGCGTAACGAAACTTTACAGCATTTGTAAACATGGTTTGAAGTGCTCCTGTGAAATTATTCACCGCTACACCCGAAGAATCTGTGATGTTTTCCGCAAAATTTGTTGAAAAGTATGCCAAGTTTTCAGATATGCCTTGAGAAAATCCATACGCGTTGTTGTTTGCGGTTTCAAACCCTCTTCTCATGTTTATATTTACATATTTCATTGAATCACGAGCCGACATTTCAACTCCTGCTGCGGCTTTTGAAACAGCTAAAGCGGCGATTGAGACTGCGCTTGGAGAATAGTCGCTCCAAAGTTTGGTTGCTTCTACCGATTTTGACATTGCTGTTTCTATAGCGGTACTTGTTTTTGGCATTACTTCTTCTGCCGTGTCTTTTATTGCTACAAGAGCATCAGCAAAAACATTTGATTTTTCTTTTGC
>JAZQVQ010000209.1:0-13953 GCA_045631825.1 Eubacteriales bacterium
TCGAGGTTTTCTTTCTTTGCTATCTCGCTTGTCTTACTCTTCCCAAAAATCTCAATTTTTTTGCCGCAATCGGGACAAACTGCATAGCTCATATTTTCTTACAAAGTCACAAAGAAGCTCGGTTGTTTTATCAACTCCCAAAACGTCACTGTTAACTGAAAGGTGATAATTTTCAGTTGCACCCCAACGCTCTGAGGTATAATAATTGTAATAAACAGACCTTTTTTTGTCCTTTTTGTTTATTTCGTTTTCTGCATCCTTGGGATCTATGTTGTAATGCTCGATTACTCGTTTAACCCGGTTTGGCATATCGGAATAAATAAAGAAATTTATAACATTATCAAAATCACGAAGTACATAATCCGAGCATCTGCCGACGATTACGCAAGGTCCTTTTTCCGCACATTTTTTTATAATTTCTGATTGGACGATGTAAACCTTATCGGAAAGCGGCAAGCCATATACACCGGAAGCTGAGCCAAACATAGATAATGAGTACAATAAACTATGTGATGAAATCTGTTCGGCTTTTTCAAAAATGGATTCTGCGTATCCGCTTTCCTTGGCGGACAGTGTGATAATCTCGTTATCGTAATAATCAATGTTTAACGCTTCGGCAAGTTTTTTGGCAATAAATCTCCCTCCGCTACCATATTGACGACTGATTGTAATAACAGATTTCATTCAAAATGCACCTTTTTCTGTGTATAAATTTAATTTATGTGGTATCACACCTATATAATATCACATAAATGACAAAAAATCAATACATTTTTCGGAATTTTTATACATTTTGAACACTTTAGGCCACTTTAATTGTAGGTAAGATACGAAGTAAAGCATACTTTGTCTATAGAGGTGTTTTTCGCAACTATATCGTATCCGTCACATGCAAAATGCATTAAGTCAACGGATAATTTGTCGCCAAGTCTTGCTTCAGTCTTATAATCTATCTGCAAAAACATATTTTTATCGGTTGTACGTATTTCCGGAGAAACCAGGTCGAATATATAATCAGCGTAAAATGTATTATTAAGGTGGTTATTCATATCCAGATTAGAATAACGCACTTCCCGAACATTCGTTCGCAAAGGGGAAGTGTTGCTGATTTTTCTTCTCGTGGTCTGTAATTCCTGAAACTCCTCATCTGAGGTAGGGATAGTTCCAAGCTGGCTGATAGCTGATGGACGAAGAATAGTACGTTTGTTAAGGTCAAATAAAACCCATTCGCTTGACGCATACGCACGTTTTTCGCCATTTACTTTAACAATAAAGTCTCTTATAAACGACGCACCGCTCATACCACGTGCATGTGTGGTAATTTCTATGTTATCGTACAGTTTAATATCCTCATAAATTTTCATTTTAAATCTGGTTATAACAAATGCGATATTAAGTTTACACAAATTATTGTATGATAATTCTGAATTGTCCAAATCATCACAAGCCAACTTCTGAAAGTATTTCATCAGATTTGAAATTCTTACGCAGCCGTTGGGCTGAACCTCGTGACTTGATATTATATAAGTTTCCATGCAGCACATATTGTTAAACCTCGATTCCTGCTTTTTATATATCTTTTATTTATAACACTATTTTCCATACCCCCAATTATATAAAATTCTTATTTTGTATAATTGGATTTATATTTGGTTCTAAAACACAAATATACTCCCTACGTCATATAAAGGCTCATCAGAGAGCGAAACTACCTCTACATCCCGTGTTTTACAAAAATTATAAATACTTTTGTACTGCGGATGTAGTTGTATGTTACCCGAAAAAACAAGGTTGTTGTTTTTTAGTAATCCCGAACAACCTCCGATAAATCCACAACTGTAACCATCAAGCTTTACGACCTTGTCTCTCAACAATAACACATCCACGCCAAAGCTCTCACACGCTTTTGCTATTGACACATCCTCTGTTATAATTGAATTGTCATTTACTTTTACTACTGAACATTTTGTGTATCCCTGATTTACCGGAATTATCGTTAAATTTTTATTTTGGGCAATGTCTAGAATCTGCCTGCATACAGTTTTTGTGTTGCATATTAATTTGTTGCCAATATTAACGCAGTTGAGAGATACGTCTTGCGGATATTGCAAAACAACATTATTTTCTTTACCGGTCTCTTCCCTGTTATATATTATTTTATTTTTGATAACTGCGAACAAATTATTAACGGAGCTATCAATAACCCATTCTCCAAAAATTTCAGTCATAAGCATATCAGGATGTGCACACACAGGAACCGGCAGGAATGAAACAAGCGGTACAAGAATTAATTTATATCCGTATTTTTCAAGTGATTTTTTACACTTTTCGCTTATCCTACTATCACACACAACGTATTTATTGCTCATCATTTATATTCTTTCCGGCATTGTCAAAGGCTTTCAATGCGTCAATAATATTTCTTACGGGTACAATCTTTGCATTTTCCTTTATTTGATTTATTCTCGATTTTGAACGCTCATAGTTACGCATTGGTATAAGTATAACGGTAAACCCAAGTCTTACGGCTTCTCTTATTCGCTGTTCGATGCTTCCGACGGCCCTACATTCACCTGCAAGACCGATTTCGCCCATAGCTATAACTTTATCATCAATTATTACATCACGAAGTCCTGAGATTATGGACAGACAAGCAGATAAGTCACTTGACGGGTCGTCGACTCTAAGACCTCCAACTATGTTTATAAATATGTCATACGAAGATAAATTCAGACCAAGTCGTTTTTCAAGCACTGCACAAAGTAAAGAAAGTCTGTTGTAATCAATACCGTTTGATACACGCTTGGGTACAGGAAAGGCAGTTTTGGTCACAAGGGCTTGTACCTCGGCAAGCAAAGGACGAGTTCCCTCCATAACGCACATAGTGCAATTTCCTGAAACATTTGTCGGTCTTTGAGACAAAAGATACTCAGACGGATTTGTAACTTCACACAAACCTTCTGATTCCATTTCAAAAATCCCGATTTCGTTGGTTGAGCCAAATCTGTTTTTGACAGCTCTTAACATCCGATACGCATATTGTTTGTCTCCGTCAAAGTACAAAACAGTATCAACCATATGTTCAAGCACTTTGGGGCCTGCAATACCGCCATCTTTGTTGACATGGCCCACAATGATTATAGAAACATTGTCGCACTTTGCAAGACGGATAAGCTTTGAGACACAAGTCCTGACCTGCGAAATACTACCAGGAAGTGATGCAGAGCCTACATCGGTTATTGTCTGTATGGAGTCTACAACGATAACATCAGGAGAAACTATTTGTGATTCAGAAAGAATTTCGTCAATATCAGTTTCAGAATATATGAGCAAATTCTCACATTCAACGCCAAGTCTTTTTGCACGCAGTTTAATCTGTGACGGAGATTCTTCTCCCGTAACATATAAAAGCTTTTGTTTTCCGCCAAGCAGACCGCAAACCTGAAGCAAAAGCGTCGATTTACCAACTCCCGGCTCACCCGAAAGTAAAGTTACCGAGCCTGATACAATTCCACCGCCCAAAACTCTGTCAAACTCCGACATACCGGTGCAGATACGCTGCTTTTCGTCGTAACTGATTTGAGTTATGGGCATAGAAATACTGGAAGTATGTACATTACCCGAGACTGCAGATTTTTTTACAAACGCTGGCTCATTTACCGTTACATGCTCCTCTATTGTATTCCATTCTCCACAGGAGGCACATTTACCAAACCATTTAGATGTAATTGCACCGCACTGAGTACAGACAAATTCCGCTTTATTCTTCATCCTTAATCACCTATTCGTTTTGTGATATATACTGCATTACCGAGACAAAGACGGTAAATGCTATTTTCCTTTGATATTCTTCATCTTTGAGCATTTCAAGCTCCTGATTGTTTGACATAAACCCACATTCAACAAGAACTGCAGGTACATCTATGTTATTTAACACAAAAATCGAACCATTTGAACGTTTACTTTTTCTTTCATTGTTATTATCAAGTAATTGTTTAGCATTATTCTGGATAATATCGGCAAGCACCAAACTTTCCGAATTATTTTTCGAGTAATAAACCTGTAAGCCTTTATATTTTTCAATCGGGAACTTATTTTGATGAATACTTAAAAACAACGAATTATCAAATTTGTTTGTAAATTCAATTCTATTTTTTAAATCATAATACTTTTTTCTGCCCGACTGTGATTCATTATAAAGCATTCTGTCTGTCGTTCTTGTCATAACCGGTGTTAAATCTGACAGTTGAAACAAATAATACAGTTTTTGTGCGATTTTTAAATTTATATCCTTTTCGAGCGTTCCATCCTGCGAAACAGCACCGCCATCTTCCCCACCGTGACCGGCATCAATTATTATGACTGTATTTTCATTATAAATTTCGTCGGTCTCTGTCTGGTTGACACTCTGCAGTTCACCAAAAAAACTCTTATTTACAATCGAAACGAATATCGTTATAAGTACAATAAATACAGAAGTCAGAAATACTTTTAAAAAGTCAACAAAGGACTTGGTACACATTAAAATCCTCCTACAAATATCATTTGTACAAGTATATTAAGAATGGGAGGATTTTATTATTTATCAGTGCTTTTTCTTTTTCTCTTTAGGGGCAGTGTTTACGTGCAGTTTTCCATCAAACGCAAGTGCATAAATTATCCAAACAACAATCGGCATAAATATTGTGAAAATTAAAAAAGTAATACCATTGTCGGACAAGAATCTTATCCATTCGGGAGCGTTTGATACCTGAATCTGCATAACAGGATCATAATTATACTGCGTAAGTCCTGCATCTAACCCAAGATACATTCCCATAAGGAAGAAACGGATAACTATGTTTAAAATGTTTTTTAAAGCAAGCAATGAAGTATTGCTTGTCAAAAGACGCAAAACACAGTTGACAAGAACAATTATCATTGTCGGCATATAAGAAACAAGTGCATACTTTAATCCGGTGAATTTATTTCCCTGAATTCTTCCGGCTTTTGCAGACACGCCGTCCTTTTGTCCGTCTTCAATTATTGCATATGATACAAGCGAAAAATAAAACAGTGTTGAAAAAACACCTGCAAGAATTAAGCTTGAGTTTTCAAACGGACTTGCAACAAAAAGACCAAGCAAGGACATTGCAAACTGATAGACAAAAAGCTTAAGAATCATACCGAATTTTTCATTCAACAAGTTTTTCATAATTTCTCCTTTTGTTTAATTAAAATAATTGACTATTTCAGTAATAATATGTTATACTATAAAAAAACAAAGTGTGGTGAATCAGATGTCGGAATATACAGATTGCCCTGAGCTTGTATCGAGATTTTTAAACTACAAATTAACAATACAAAATCGCTCAAAGCTTACGGTTTTTCAATATTATCATGATCTGCGTTCTTTTTTTAGATATATGCTGAAAAAAAGCTGTGGTGAAAAATACAAATCTGTTCCGTTTGAGGAAATTCCGTTTAAAGATACAACCGAAGAGCTTATTTTAGGTGTAACAAGCACCGACATTTACGATTTTATTTCGTTTGTGACAACCGAACGAAATAACTCGGCAAGCTCACGACAGCGAAAGCTCTCATGTCTGCGTTCGTTTTACAAATATCTCACTGTCACAATAATGAAAATCGAAAACAATCCTACCTCTACAATCGAGTCCCCTCAAAAAGCAAAAAAATTGCCTAAGTATTTAAGCCTAGACGAGTCATTGCAACTACTTGACTCGGTTCAGGGTAACAACAGCGAACGTGATTATGCCATTATAACATTATTTTTAAACTGCGGAATGAGAGTTTCCGAGCTTGCCGGAATAAATCTATCCGACATAAACGATGACAAAACAACACTAAGAGTGTTCGGTAAAGGAAGCAAGGAACGTCTGTTATACTTAAATGATTCGTGCAGAAATGCAATCCAAGCATACTTGAAAGTAAGACCAAAGCAGGAAAACATACGTCCCGAGGCAAGAAATGCATTGTTTATCTCAAGAAACCGAAACAGAATAAGCATTAAAACAGTGCAATGGCTTATATACAAAAGATTAAAAGAAGGCGGGCTTGAAAACAGACATATGTCTGCCCACAAATTAAGACATACAGCTGCAACTCTTATGTACCAGTACGGTGGAACTGATGTAAGAATCTTAAAAGACATTCTCGGACACGAGGAACTGTCAACTACTCAGATTTATACACACGTAAGTAGTGAGCAAATGAGCAAAGCTGCAAGGGACAATCCGCTGTCTGCTATAAAGAGAAAGCCCAAAAATCAAACTCCAGACGAAAACGACAAATAAACTGAATTTTTAACAAGCAAGGAATATTTCATCCTTGCTTGTTCTTTTTATTATTAACCTCTGTCCTCAAATATTACATCTTCATCATCGTATTGATTTTTGTCGTTGTTAACTTCATAATAAGGATCTATCATATATTTTTTGATTACCGGATATGTGCAGTATTCTGAAATAAAGCTGCAAAGAGCTATTGTTATAATTGCAGGAAGCATAATTCCCAAAGGCATCAAAACGCCAAACAACAAGTAATTGACGAGAATTACAAGAACAATACCAATCAAGGCACAAACATTTCGCTTAAAACCTAAAAACGCAAATATAAATGAATTCTTGATTATCTTTTTTATCGACAAATCAAAAGTTATCATAATTGTATACATATAAAATCTCATAAAAATGTATACAATTATCAAAAACAAACTTACGTAGAAGAAAATGCCGTATATAAATCCAAGACCTGCCTGTGCGCTCCAGAAAATACAATCCCAGATAAGCAAAGCAAAAACAAGAATGTCAATTATTCCGAGCATAACAGCTTGTTTTACATTTCGTTTTATGGTTGAAAAATAATCGTGAACTATAAAAACAGGCTCACACCTTACATATCCGCGAAGTGTATACGTCATACCAGCATTGCTTATACCAAAAGTAAATAGCGTCAAAAGTGACAATCCCCAGAAAACATAGGTCAGTGTTGAGGGAACGGACATTGTACCGAATTTTGAGAAAAACGGATACAATGATTTTATAAAAGGATCATCAGAAACGGTAAATACTCCGTAAAAAGCCGGAAATAAAGGATCAAGAACGGCACTTACGGATTTATCAAGCGTTCCGGTAAATGTATATAATAAGAAAAAAATCGGGAAATTGAGAAGAGTAAACATAAGATTTACACTTGACAAATTCCAGAATCTTCTGGACAACAAAATAAAAAAACCTTTAAAATCCGTTGTCATAACAACCGGATTTTTCGAATCTTGCTTATTTTTAAATTTAAAAAAACTTATAATTTTCTCTTTCATAGTAACCCCGAACCCACAACGGATACATTTAACCTTTCAAATGTTGTTTACCATCTTATTATAATACAACAATATTAACTGACAGTGTCTAAAAATAATTAATTTTATGCACGATGGTTGAACTTTAAATAGGAATTCTGAAGTTTGCTTTTCAGAAATTGTGCATACACCTGAGTTGATGATACATCAGCATGTCCAAGAATATCTTTAATATCGCCGATGTTTGCACCATTCTGAAGTAAATGAGTTGCAAAAGAATGTCTGAGTGTATGCGGTGTGATTATTTTGTTAATTTTAGCTTTGGAAGCATAGGATTTAAGCAATTTCCAGAAGCCCTGACGTGTCATTCTTTCACCATTTACATTTACAAACAGTGCACTTTCGTGCGGATCTGAAACAAAGTAATTTCGTGAGTTACTTATGTAATTTCCAAGAACTTTTACAGCAGTCGGATAAAGCAACACAATACGCTCATTCTTTGTACCGTTCTCTCCATGGCATCTTACAAAATTAAGCTGCAAGTTAACATCGCTTGTGTTAAGCGAAATAAGCTCTGAAACTTTCATTCCCGTAGCATACAAAATTTCAAGCATAGCTTTGTCTCTCACGCCCTTGAAATCCGACAAATCGGGTATTGCCAAAAGTCTGTCTATTTCGTCTTCTGTCAAAACTTCAAAAAATTTCTTTTCTGTTTTGTCATTTTTGATAACAGAACTCGGATTCACGGAAATAACATTCGTGCCCATAAGATACTTGTACAGACTTCTTATGCATGACATACAACGCGAAACAGTTGCAACGGAAACGCCTTTTGAGGACAAGTAGTGCTTGAAATCAGCAAGAACACCCGAATCTGCATTAACTATCGTCAGGTTGTTTGACAAAAGATATTCTTTAAAAATGCTCAAATCACGTCTATAAGCCATAAGTGTGTTATCAGAGCATTTTTTGTTTTTAACAAGATAATCAACGTAATTTTCAATTACATCAGCATTAGACATTTTAAAACTCCAATACAAAAATTTTATTATTAAGAATACTACTTTGAAATTTCATTTGCACGACGAGTACATTCACGCATAGCTCTCTGCAAAATTTCATTGAAATTATCATTTCTAAGACTTTTAATTGCCGCCTCAGTTGTTCCATTGGGAGAAGCAACCATTTTAATAAGTTCCGATGGTGAATAGCCCGATTTTGAAAGCATTTCAACAGAACCCTTAAGCGTTTGAAAAACAAGCTCGGTTGCCATTTTTTCATCAATTCCCTGCTCTGTTGCACCATCAATCATAGCCTGTGCGAGAATATATAAATAAACAGGACTTGACGAGTTTACCGAAATTACATTGTTCATCAAAGACTCATCCAACGCAGTGACGGTTCCTGATGCTGCAAACAATGTACAAATCTTTGTGTAATCCTTGTCTGTGACATATTTATTTCGTGAAATTGCAGTTGCACCTACCCCTAATAATAGCGGAGTGTTTGGCATTACCCTAACCACCGGACAGTTGGCACCGAGAACATCACAAATATACGACGTCGAAATGCCTGCTGCAATAGAAACAAAAGTCTTACTTTCAGGATTTTCTACTGCATTTTTTATGTCAACTAACAAATTTTCATAATCCTGCGGTTTAACAGCAAGTACAATAATATTACTGCCAATGCAAACTTCAGATAAATCACGACATTTGTTGCACCCAATAGCCGCAAAATCATCGCACTTGTTATCAAACTTATCATATAAATACATATCAGATGGACTGACTCTTTTACTTCCAATTATTGATTTTATAATAGCACCGGACATATTTCCGACGCCGATAAATGATATTCTCATACTACACTCCTGATTTTTTGTAAGCATTTAATATAATAATACTTTTTAAAGATAATTTCAAGAGTAAAAGGCAAGAAAAATAATTTTTGGCAGTTTGACCAACGCGTTATGTAAATTACATTATGTAAACCTTTGAAACTCACTTTACAGCACTACATAAGGTATCTTACAAGTTAAATTTATCAATATGTTGTTTTGTGATTTTAAGTAATTGTTCATTCTTTTAAGTCAGTACATAACTTTTAGTCATTTTACCCATAAAAAAACGGCAGGTTTCCCCTGCCGGATAAAATGCATTTGATTTTAATAAAATCATTTACCAACGTTTATTCTTGTCTTTGAATAATACTCTTCGATTGCGTAATCAAACATTTCGTGAGTAAAATCTGGCCACAGCGCATCAATGTACGCACACTCAGAGTACGCAGTTTCCCAAGGAAAAAAACCACTAAGACGCTTATCCCCGCCGGTTCTTATAACGAGGTCAATATCGGGTGAGTGTCCGATGTCAAGATATGATTTGTATAGTTTTCCATCAACATCGCAAGGGCTAATCTTCCCTTCAAGGCAGTCCTTTGCAATTTGTCTGACAACCCTCAGTGTTTCATCGTGACCACCGTAGCTTATAGCTACATTAACCGTCAGCGACTCGCAGTTTTCCGTCAGCTTTACTGTATCCTCCAGCGTTTTTTTTGACCGTTCGGAAAGTTTATCAAAGTTGCCGATTGGAACTAATTTTATTCCTCGTTTTACGCAAGTTTTAGCTTTAGATGTAAAAAATCGTTCCATTAAATCAAACAGTCCGCTTACTTCTTCATCCGTTCTGTTCCAGTTATCGTACGAAAACGCATACACAGTAAGATAAGGGATTTTCGCCTCTTGACACCACATACAAAGCTCCATAAATTTATCGACACCTTTTTCGTGCCCCTTTATTACGCTTTCAAGCTTGTGCTGCCTCGCCCATCGTCTGTTTCCGTCCATTATAACACCAAGATGCTTTATTTGTTTTGCATTTTCAGCCATTTACATTCATCCTTTCACGCATTTCGAGAAGTGAGATATTCCAGAAGCTCGCTTAGCATCTGCTTGCTTTGTTCTGTTATTTCAAGTTTTGATAAATAATCTCTCGCATTATTTGTGTAATTTAGACTCTGTTCTTTTGCATATTCAAGCGTACCATAGGTTTCAAACAGCCATCTTACCGTTTCAAGCTGTTCATCGCTGCAATAAGGCATACCGTAAATATTAAACAACATTTGCCTGTCCTCATCAGTGGCCTCTGACAAAAAATGGGATAACAAAATTGTTTTTTTGCCTTCGCATATGTCACTTTTTACTGACTTTCCAATCATGCTTTCATCGCCATAAATTCCAAGAACATCGTCGATTATCTGAAAAGCAATGCCGGCATTGACGCCAAACTGCTCGAGATTTTCAAGAGTCTTTTGACTCGCATCTGACAAAATAGCACCCAGAAGAAGAGGACCCGTAAGCGAATACCACGCTGTTTTTAAAGTATACATATCGATTATATCTGCTTCCTTAAAATCTTTGGTCTCAGAAAGCTCAAAATCCTTTATTTCTCCTGCTATAGTTTTGATAAAAACACTGTTTTGGTGCTGTGATGCACGGAGCTTTAGATTTGCATCAAAATCAGTTGCGGAAATTATATCAGAAGCAGTAATAAGCCCGAAATCACCAAGGCATATTGCTTTTGAAACACCCGAATGAAAACCACCAAGCTGCATATACATACTCGGTTTGTGTCGCCTTGTTTCGCTTTTATCTATAATGTCATCATGTGCAAGCACACCGGTTTGAAAAAGCTCGTATGAAATAGTAGCCGGAATCAAAGATTCGTCGGCGACTTTTCCCTCAAGCTCATACCCGAGCTTTACAAGAAATGCCCTTATCCTTTTTCCGCCGACACTTTGCTCAACAAAAACATCAAGATAATCATTCAAAACGTGATTTGCATTGTAACGACCAAAGAATTCACGCAAAGCACCTTGCTCTATGTATTTATCTATCGAGGCCTTATATTTACCTAATTCGTTCAAAAATGTTTCTGTCATATTTACCCCCACAAACATTGTTAAATAAAGTATAGCATAAAAAAGTTCACTTGTCGATACTAAATTTATACAAAGTATTGAAATTAAATAATAAATAGTGTAAAATAAGTCATAGTAAAGAAATATTATATAAACAATTGTAAGGAACATAACAATGAGTACAAATAAAATATGTTATATTTTTGCCGCAGGTGATTGTTTTGATTTTTCACAAAGTATCTGTGATAATGATTTTATAATCGCCGCAGACGCAGGATACAACCATACAAAAAAGTTTAACATAATTCCGCATTTTATTATTGGTGATTTCGATTCGCTCAGAGGTAAGCCCGAAAACGCCAAAACGATTGTGTATCCTTCAAAAAAAGATTATACCGATACACACCTTGCGATAAATTATGCAGTCGAAAACGGGTTCAAAGATATATATGTATATGGTGCTTTGGGCGGTGAAAGACTTGACCACACCATTGCCAACATACAGCTTTGTGCTTTTTTTGCGGAGAAAAATGTGTCGGTAACAATGACAGACGGAAAAACATTTATAAACTCAGTTCACAACGGTGAAATAAGCTTTTGTGCAAGCAACAGCGGTTATATTTCAATTTTTTCAATGTCTGAAAAAAGTACAGGAGTAACCATAAAAGGTTTAAAATACGAAATTGCAGACGCCACATTAGACTGTACATTTCCTCTCGGAGTCAGTAACGAATTTATGCACGCCGAATCGTACATTAAAGTCGAAAACGGGACTTTACTTTTAGTAACAACTAAGGAGACAAATAATGAAAAAGACAACGCTATCTGATATAGCACGTAAAACCGGATTTTCCATAAATACGGTTTCCCATGCTCTTAATGATAAATGTGATATTTCAGAAGAAACAAAAAAAGTAATCCGCAAAGCCGCAAAGGAGCTTGGTTATATTGGAAACTCAAGTGCAAGTTACCTGAGAAGCGGCAAAAGCAAAAGTATTGCCGTTATAGTCAGCGACATCTCAAATCCGCACTTTTCCATTATGTGTAAGGAAATTGAAAATCGCCTGCGAGATACAGGTTATACAGCATTTGTGCTTAACACAGACGAAGATGAAGAAACAGAAAGAAATGCCATCGTTCAGGCTCTTAAGAAGAATGTTGACGGAATTCTTATCTGCCCCGTTCAGAAAAGCAAAAAGAATATAGAATTTCTCGAAAAGACATCTGTGCCGTTTGTACTTCTCGGAAGAAGATTTCCCGACAAGGATTGGGATTACGTAATTTGTGATGACGAAAACGGCGGATACATTGCAGCCGACGAGCTTATTAAAATGGGACACAAAAAAATACTTTTTCTCGAAGGACCCGAATACATTTCTTCCTCCAAAGAGAGAAAATTAGGCGTCAAGAAAGCTTTTGCCCGGAACGCCAACAAAAACGTTTCGCTGTTTGAGTTTACTGTACCAACAACATTTCTCAGAGACGAACAGGCGTTGGAAAGTATATTAAATGATTACAAAGAGTGTACCGCAATTATTGCTTTTAGTGATATGATCGCACTTGAAGTTTGTCATGCGTTAAAGCTTATGAATAAAATAGTACCGAAAGATGTATCAGTGATAGGTTTTGATAACATTGTTTCCAAGTTCTATTTGCCACTAATGCTCTCGTCTGTTTCATCGTCAAAAACATTTATGTCAATTTCAGCTGTTGACATTCTTATCGAAAAAATCGAGAATGAATCAGACAAGTCTTATAATGTGGTACTTCCAACCGAGCTTGTTTTGAGAGAAACAACCGCAAAAATATAAAAATCTATTGACAAAATGGGATTTTTATGGTATCATACATTAACGATAATGTAACAAAATTATATTTTGAGGGTGATGATTATGACAGAAAGATTGTACAATTATGTTCTTAATAAGGAACACAAAAAATTCAGAAAGCATCTTGACATATCTTTTGACAAAGATATGAGTCCCATTGAGCGAATGACTTATCGGTTTGAACAAATGGCAAAAGCCGAGGAGCCTCACATCCTGCCCGACGAAAAGATTTGTTTTATCAGAACAGTTGAAAACCATTGCGATATTTTTACAAAAGAAGAATGGGATGAAATAAAAGAAAACCATTTTATACATGAGCTTGGATATCTTTCCAACTTTTCTCCAAATTACGAAAGAGTTATTGCAGACGGTCTTCAAAAATCCAAAGACTACGCAGACGAATACGGCGTTCGGATTATAGACGCAATACTTGAGCTTTCGGAAAGATATAAGAGCGAGGCAAAAAAAGAAGGCAGAGATGACCTTGTAGAAATTCTCTCAAAAGTTCCTTCAAATGGTGCTACAACTTTCCGTGAAGCACTCCAGCTTATGAGAATTGTACACTACTCGTTGTGGCTTGAAGGAAACTATCACAACACACTCGGAAGATTTGACCAGTATATGTACCCATATTTCAAAGCTGACCTTGACAGCGGAAGACTCACAAAGGAAGAGGCTTACGAATTGCTTTGTGACTTTTTCCTTTCATTCAACAAGGACAGCGACCTTTACGTAGGTGTACAACAGGGCGATAACGGTCAGAGTATGGTGCTTGGCGGAACCGATAAGGACGGAAACGACACTTTCAATCTCCTATCAGAATTGTGTCTTGAAGCAAGCGGAAGACTTCTTATGATTGACCCCAAAATCAACCTGAGAGTCGGTAAGAAAACACCTCTTGAA
>JAZQVQ010000210.1:0-11131 GCA_045631825.1 Eubacteriales bacterium
GAAAACGAGGTAATAAAATGTCAAAAACAATAACTGTAATCGGCGGAGTGTTTACAGTATATGGTATAATATTATGTACAGTGTCTAATTTAAATCTTGGGGTTATTCTCACACTTGTAATTGGCTGTGCGATTTCGCTACTGGGAATTTTCTATAAAAAAGTAATCAGATTAACATCAAAGGGAACTTTGAGATTTGCAAAAATATTAGTAGTTATTTTGTTGTCTGCAGAATTATTGCTTATAAACTTTATTGCTGTATACGGACAAAATGACAACGTGAATTATAACGAAGATGCTGTGGTTGTACTTGGTGCCGGTATTCGCGGTGATAAAGTAACATTACCTTTGAAAATGCGGCTTGATAAAGCAATAGAGTACCATTCTAAAAATCCTGATGCATATATTGTTGTAACGGGCGGACAGGGTTTTCAAGAAACTATAACCGAAGCAAATGCTATGGAAAAATATCTCATAGGCAAAGGCGTTAACAAAGATGTGATAATCAAGGAAGAAAAGGCAACATCTACGAATGAAAATATGAGATTTTCTAAAAAGATATTGGATACATATTTTGAGGATGAATATGAGGTCGTTGTAATAACAAATAATTTTCACATATATCGTGGAGTGTATATTGCAAAACTTGAAGGGTTTGGTAAGGTGTCTCATATGCACGCCGGACTACAGTGGTATAATATAATTCCTTGTTATCTGAGAGAAAGTTTAGCAATACTCAAAGTGTGGGTGTTGGGATGATAGTTGTCTTATATCCAAATTGTTCACTTATTCTATGATTACTTTAATTGCAAAGCGATTAAAATCGTCGATATGAATTCATATCATATCGAAGTTTTTGTAGGGGCAATTCACGAATTGCCCGAAAAAACATATCGATTTTGCAACAGCAAAAATATCGAGCAGGCGGAGCTTGCATATCGACAAAATACTTAATATATAAAGAACAAAAATAAAATAAATCAAAAAACGGAGGAAAAACTATGGCAATCAGTAAAGTTAAATTTGGACAGTACAGTGGTGGAGTTGTTTATTCATACACACTTGAGAACAAAAATGGATTGACAGCTGAAATTCTCAATTACGGCGGAATAATAAGAAGACTAGTTTATAAAAATACCGACGTTCTGCTCGGCCGTGATTCAATAGAGGAATACTTGAATAATGAGGGATATTTTTCTGCTATAATCGGTAGAAATTCCAACCGTATTGAAAACTCAGAGTTTGATCTTAATGGAAAAACATACAAGCTTTATGCAAATGACGGAAGAAATAATCTCCACGGCGGTAAAGTTGGTTTTGACAAAAAAATATGGGACGCTGAAATGGTAGATGGCGACGAGCCCTCGCTTGTGTTGTCCACTACAAGTCCTGATGGAGAAGAAGGCTTTCCCGGAAATGTAAAAGTGACTGTTACATATACGCTTACAAACGATAACAGTATAAAGATTCATTATGAGGGTGAAAGCGATGCTGACACTGTATTAAATATGACAAACCACGCATATTTCAATCTCAATGGTCATTCAAGCGGAAGTATCGATAATCATACGCTTTGGTTGGACTGCAGTTTTTATACTCCCAATACAGATGAGTGTATCCCAACCGGTGAAGTGCTTAGCGTAAAGAATACACCTTTTGATTTTTCAACCAAGGAAACAATGGGAGAGCGATTTAAATCACAACATGAACAGATTAAAATGTTCGGAGGCTTTGACCATAATTTTGCTCTTAACGGACGTGGCTATAGAAAAGTTGGTTCATTTAAAGGCGATAAGACAGGCATTGTTATGGAAATGTATACAGACCTTAGCGGTTTGCAGATTTATTCCGGAAATATGATAGAAAAAGACCGTGTGTGTAAGGATGGAAATGTTTATGGCACACACCATGGGATTTGTTTTGAAACGCAGGTGTTCCCGAATAATTTGAAGTTTTCTCATTTCCCAAGCTCGATTTTGAAAAAGGGCGAGAAGTATGATACAGTGACATCGTATAAGTTTATATAGTGTTTTACTGTATCCAAAATAAATAAAATGGTAAAAGTGCCGGGGTGAAAACTATGGATGATTTAACTTTGTTGATAAGAACAGAAATAAAAAAACAATATAAATCAATAAGACAGTTTTCAGAAAGCATAGGTATTCCTCAGTCAACAATAGTCAGTGCATTAAAAAACGGAATCGGAGGAACAGCTTTTGATACTGTTGTGAAAATATGCGAAACGTTGAATGTAAAGATGATAGTTGGCTCCAAGGTTTATCTTGACGGTGAAAAGAGGGAAATGCTTGAAATGTTTTCAAAGCTTGATGATAACGGAAAGCATACGGTAAAGACTATTTGTAAGGTTGAATATATGAGGTGTACCGATTCGGAGAATTCACGTTAAAAGATTACAAAAAGAAGGTTTTAACAAGTGACAAAATATCATAAATTGGCTGTTGAGTTTGTTAAAAGATATGACCTTGAACAAATAAATATTAAAACTTTAACCTATGCTTTGCAAAGACAAGGTTATACCATTGTCGAGTTTTGTCGTGGACAGAACGAACAGGAAACTCAGAATCTGCTTTGTTCGCTTTCCCTGGAGGAACGTGTAAAAAACTGCGACGCTTTTACCTATATGGATGAAAATGTGAGGATTGTTTTTCTTTTGGAGAATCTTTCGGAAGAAGAAAAATTTATTCTTTTGTGTAGGGAACAGGGACATATTTTTTGTGGTAATGTAGGACGTGGGATAAAGGAAAAACCTAATATCAAAAGAGAATACGTTGCAACGGAATTTGCACACTATCTTTTGCAGATGGCAAACAGAAAGGGTATAGTAGGAGTATTTTTCAGAAATCCGTCTTTGGGCAATGTTGTATTGTCGGTAATTGTCATAATGCTTTTTTTCATAATTGTTTTTGTTTCGCTTTTTTCTGTTGTTTTGTATAATGACAATAAGGAAAAGCAAATTTATGAAACAATATATGCCTTTAACGATGAAAACTTAAATGAAAATGACTATTTTGATGTAGATAATAATACGAAGGATGCTCAGAACACTGAGGATAGTGTTGATAAACTGGAAAGTACGAATGAAAATTTGGACAAGCTTTTTACAAATAATAAAGATGATATATTAATTGAAACAAAAGATACTCAAGTGGAACAACTTGAACAGAAAGAGCAAGAAACCAAAACCAATGAACAAGGTGTTTATTTTGTAACAAAAAGCGGGAAAAAGTATCATACACAGGATTGCAGTTATATCAAGGGAAAAGACAGTCTTATAGAGATAACTGATTTGCAGATAAATGACGGCAATTACACTGCGTGCAGTAAGTGCATAAAAAAATAACACCCCTTGATGTAAGGGATGTTGTTTGGTTGTCATATTGTCAAATCGGCAGATTGTGCATCAACCAGTGCTATCAGCTCGTTAGGGCTTAGCAGAAGCTGACAACCACGTATGCCTGCACTTACAGTAATTTTGTCCCATAATAAAGCGGTTTCGTCGATAAATGTGGGGAATTGTTTTCTCATTCCGATAGGAGAGCACCCGCCTCTGATGTAACCAGTCACTGCAAGCAGCTCCTTTACGGGTATAAGTTCAATTCTTTTGTCGCCAGAAACTCTTGCACATTTTTTGAGGTCAAGCTCCATGGCACATGGAATACAAAATACGCAAAAGCCGTTTTTGTCACCTTTTGCGACAAGCGTTTTAAAGACAATGTCAGGATCAAGACGAATTTGCTGTGCTATGTGGACGCCCGTAAGGTCGTTTTCGTCAACCTCGTATTCAAAAGGGGTATACTGTATTTTTTCCTTGTCCAGAATTCTCATGGCATTTGTTTTGTTCATATAGCCCTCCGATGCCGATTGTTAAACTTAACATAAAGATTTTAACAAGAATATTTATATTTTTCTTGTTAAAAGTATAAATATGTCATTAAAATTTTGTATAACACTTGAAAAACACATTTGTTTGGTATATAATGGTAAAGCTAAGTTTTGAGGGGAGAGTTGAGTATGGAAAAATATACTGTTGCATTAAGTTCAATTATAGACGAATTTAAACTCGAAAAAATCTATTTACCCGAAAATGTAGAAGAAATAGTTGTAGAGAAAAAGGAAGTAAATAGACCGGGACTTCAGCTTGCCGGCTTCTATGACCATTACGAAAGTGCACGTATTCAGATTATGGGTAAGGTAGAGTATCACTATCTGCTTGGACTGGATAAAGAGGAAAGATATAAAAAAATATATAATTTCTTCAAATTTGGTGCCGTTGCAGTGGTTGTGACTTCGGGACTTGATATTTTCCCCGAGGAGATTGAATGTGCAAAGGAATTTGGCATACCGCTTCTCAGAACACAGAATACAACTTCGGATTTTATGGGAAGTCTTATTGCAACGCTTAATGTAAGCCTTGCCGAGAGAATAACAAGACACGGAGTTCTTGTAGAGGCATATGGTGAAGGTATACTGATATTGGGAGATAGCGGAATCGGAAAGAGCGAATGTGCAATAGAGCTTGTAAAACGAGGTCATAGACTTATAGCAGATGATGCGGTCGAAATAAAAAAAGTTTCGGCAAAGACGCTTGTTGGTTCTGCTCCCGAACTTATACGTCATTATATTGAATTAAGGGGAATAGGAATTGTTGATGTCAGACGTATATTTGGTATGGGTGCCGTAAAACTGACAGAGAAAATTGATATGATAATAAATCTTGAACTGTGGCAGCAGGGAAAGTTTTATGAAAGAGTCGGACTTGAGACTGAGTATACAAACATTATGGGTATAGATATTCCGTCTGTCACCGTACCGGTAAAGCCGGGACGAAACCTTGCGGTTATTATAGAAATTGCCGCAATGAATAACAGACAGAAAAAGATGGGATATAATACGGCAGTCGAATTCAATAAAAAGCTGATGGGACAGCTTGGAGCCAATCCCGATGCTGAAAGATAAAAGCTATTTGAGGGTATAGTTAAAAGGAGAAGTATTTATGTATTACATTGGTGTTGACCTTGGGGGAACAAATATAGCAGTAGGCGTAGTTGAAGGAACTGAGGGTAAGATTGTTGCCAAAGGAAGTGTACCAACACTTGCACAACGAGAGCCTGATGAGATAATCAAGGATATGGCAAAATTGTGCAACGAGTTGCTTGAGAAGATAAACATTACAATGGACGATATAGAATATATCGGTATAGCAACACCCGGAGGTGTTGACACAGACAGAGGAATTGTAAGTGCAGGCAATCTGCCTTTTCGTGAATATCCTATAGTAGATAAGTTAAAGGAATTTTCGGGAGCAAAGAAGGTGCTCGTTGCAAACGATGGAAACGCAGCAGCAAAGGGAGAGGTTGCATTTGGTGCGGCAAAGAGCTGTAAAGATGCAATTATGGTAACTCTTGGCACAGGTGTTGGCGGTGGTATAATCATCGACGGTAAAATATATACAGGTTCAAATTATGCAGGCGGAGAGCTAGGACATATGGTTATCGAAGCAAGCGGTCCTGTGTGCTCTTGTGGACTTAAAGGCTGCTGGGAGGTTTATTCCTCGGCGACAGGACTTATAAATATGACAAAGAAAGCCCTTGAAGGCAAGACAAAGGCAGATACTGTTATGTTTGACCTTATTGATAAAGAGGGAAAAGTCACCGGAAGAACAGCTTTTGATGCTATGCGTGCCGGAGACGAACTTGGTAAAAAAGTTGTTGATGAGTACATAAGATATATGGCGGTAGGAATACTCAGTACCATTAATATTTTCCAGCCCGAAGTTATTGTAATCGGCGGTGGATTGAGTAATGAACGTGAATACCTCCTTAATCCGTTGAATGAAATTCTTGCTGAGCGTAACGCCAGAAGACGCCGTAAGAAGAACACTGTTCTGAAAATTGCCGAGCTTGGTAACGATGCGGGTATAATCGGAGCGGCGATGTTGGGCATTTAATTTAATTTCTTGCACTTTTGGGCGGCAATTAGCTTTGATAAGTCTAATTTCCGCCTCTATTTGCATATAATTGAAATAAATTATGCAAAATAATCGTGAACAATTAGTATTTGCTATTGATATTTCATGACTGTTGTTGTATAATAACTGAGAAATAACAGATAGAGTCAATTTGTCTGAAATAAACCGTAAGGGGATTTGTCAATGTATTATTTATCAATGAGCAAAAATGAGCTTGAGTTGCAAAAAGAGGCACTTTTAAATGAGTATAACAGTTATCTAACCTTGGAGCTTGATATAAATATGACACGTGGAAAGCCGTGTACAGAGCAACTTGATTTGACAGAGGATATGCTTAAGACAATTTCTTCAAATGAGGATTGTTTTACTTCCAAAGGATTTGACTGCAGAAATTATGGACTTGTCGATGGTCTTGATGACGCAAAGAAATTGTTTTCGCCAATAATCTCAGTTCCGTGGGAGCAGATAATTGTAGGCGGAAATTCAAGCCTTAATCTTATGTATGACGCCATGGCAAGATGTATGCTTTACGGTACGGGGAAAGGACAAATTCCGTGGGGTAAACAGGAAAAAATAAAGTTTTTGTGTCCTGTTCCCGGGTATGACAGACATTTTGGTATATGCGAGTCTTTGGGAATTGAAATGATAAATGTGCCGCTTACACAATTTGGGCCTGATATGGACATGGTTGAAAAGCTTGTAAAGGATAGCAGCGTAAAGGGTATGTGGTGTGTTCCAAAGTACAGTAACCCTACGGGTATAACTTATTCTGATGAAACAGTCAAAAGAATTGCGGCACTAAAGCCTGCTGCAACAGATTTTCGCATATTCTGGGATAACGCATATGCAGTTCATGATTTGTATGAAGATAAACAGGACTCACTACTTAATTTGTTTGAGGAATGTGAAAAGGCAGGAAATGCAGATTTAGCTTATATTTTCACTTCAACATCAAAGATAAGCTATCCGGGTTCCGGTGTGTCTTGCCTCGGGGCTTCAAAAAATAATATTGATTTCATAAAGAAAATCATGCAAATGCAGACAATCGGACACGATAAAATGAATATGCTTCGTCACGTAAAGTTTTTTGGAAACGTTGATAATATCCGCGAGTATATGAAGAAACACGCACAGATTCTCAGACCTAAGTTTGAAATTTGTCAGAAAGTGCTTTCCGAGAATTTAAATGGCGTTGCAAAGTGGAATTGCCCTAATGGCGGATATTTTATAAGCCTTGATGTTGCAGACGGTACAGCAACAAAGGTGGTAGATCTTGCAGGAAGGGCCGGAGTTGTGCTTACAGAAGCAGGTGCAACGTTCCCGTATCATAAGGACCCTGATGACAGAAATATAAGAATTGCACCATCTTTTCCTAAGGTTGATGAGCTTGAGAAAGGTATGAAGGTGCTTTGTACTTGTGTTAAACTTGCTTTTGTTGAAAAACTTTTGGATAACTAAATCAAAGGAGAATCAATATGTCTGAATTTGATAGCTATGTCAGCCCGTTTTCAACACGGTATGCGTCAAAAGAAATGCAGTATGTTTTTTCTGCAAATATGAAGTTTACAACGTGGAGAAGACTGTGGTTGTCACTTGCTAAAGCAGAAAAAGCACTTGGTCTTGATATAACAGATGAGCAAATACAGGAAATGGAAGCACATCTTGATGATGTTGACTATGAAGTGGCATCAAAACGTGAAAAAGAGGTGCGTCATGATGTTATGGCTCATGTGTATACTTTCGGACTTTGTTGTCCAAAGGCAGCACCTATAATACATCTTGGAGCTACAAGTTGTTATGTTGGTGATAACGCAGACGTTATAGCACTGAGAAGTGCTATGAAAATTGTTGAAAAGAAACTGTGTTCGGTTATATCAAATCTTTCAAAGTTTGCTTTGAAATATAAGGATATGCCATGCCTTGCGTATACGCACCTTCAGCCAGCACAGGCAACAACTGTTGGAAAGAGAGCTACACTCTGGATTAACGAGCTTTTGTATGACCTTGAGGAATTGAGATTTAGAATTGCTGGCATTAAAATGCTTGGTTCAAAGGGTACAACGGGTACACAGGCAAGCTTTATGGAGCTTTTTGAGGGTGATGGAGAAAAGGTTAAAAAGCTTGAGCAGATGATATGTGATGATTTTGGCTTTGAATCCTTCGTGCCGGTTTCCGGACAGACATACTCAAGAAAAGTAGACTCACAGGTGCTCTGTACACTTTCGGGAATTGCACAGAGTGCATATAAGTTTTCCAACGATCTTCGAATTTTGCAGTCGTTCAAAGAAATGGAAGAACCATTTGAAACACATCAGATAGGCTCATCGGCTATGCCGTATAAGAGAAACCCGATGAGAACAGAGAGAATATGTGCCCTTGCAAGATATGTCATCTGTGATTCACTAAATCCCGCGTTTACTGCAGCAACACAGTGGTTTGAAAGAACGCTTGATGATTCTGCAAATAAACGTATAAGCGTAGCCGAGGCATTTTTGGCAGTTGATGCTATACTTAATATATATCTTAATGTCACAAATGGACTTGTTGTTTATCCTAAGATGATAAGGACAAGACTTATGAATGAGCTTCCGTTTATGGCAAGTGAAAATATAATGATGAATGCCGTTAAAAAAGGCGGAAACAGACAGGAGCTTCATGAAAAAATAAGACTTTATTCTATGGAGGCGGGAAAGGTAGTTAAAGAAGAGGGTGGTAAGAATGACCTTCTTGAGAGAATCGTTGCCGATAAAGAATTTGGTCTTACAATAGAGGAACTTGAAGAAATAGTCAAACCCGAAAAGTATGTTGGCAGAAGTGCACAGCAGACAGAAGAATTTGTAAGAGATTATGTAAAACCCGCACTCGATGCTTTTGATGGAGAAATAGATTCTGATTTTGAGCTTACAGTGTGATTAATAACTACATAAAACCCATCGGATAAGCCGATGGTTTTTTTATAACTTTTGTATGTCAATAAGCGAATCAAGCGTTGCAAAGCCTTGATTGTTTTCACGCATAAGGTCCCAGATAAAACCACCTGCAAGAGAATATTCCTCAATTAAGCTCACTTTTTCTGCAAAACTTCTGGCATCTTCAAACCATACCTCGTGGTTTCTGCCTATCTCGTCGGTGTAAAAGAAGAAAGGAGCTTTGCTTGTTTCGTTGAATTGTATCACAGCGTTGTATTTGATTGCAAGTTCAAGAGCTTCTCTGTTTGAAATTGACGGAGCATCAGATTCTCCTCTTACAAATGGCAGAGTCCAGTCATATCCGTAATTAGAAATTCCAAGCAAAACCTTTTCGGGAGGTATGCGTGAAACTGTATAGTCTAGTACACGCCTTACCGATGGAATGGGAGCTATAGCCATAGCCGGCCCGAAACGATATCCCCATTCATACGTCATAACAAGTACATAGTTGGCACTTTGGCCAAGTCCCGAGTAGTCAATGCCTTCATAAAGTAAACCGGTCTGGGTGTCGGAGGTTTTGGGCACTAACGCAACAATGCATATTAGTCCCTGTGCGTTAAGACGCTGTGTGAGTTCTGAAACAAAATCCACGTATGCAGAAGCATCCGCCATTTGTAAATATTCAAAATCAACGTCAACACCATAGTACCCATTTTGGTTTACAGTTTCCAAAAGATTGTTTATAAGCACTTCCCAGAGTATTCTGTCAGATAATAATGCCGTAGCATTCGTACTGCTGAATGTACCGTCAGGAGTTAATGTTGATAAATGTAAAATAGGTCTTGCACCATATTTTTGTCCGGCTCTTATAATAGGCTCGTCGTCAGGGGCAATAAGTGACCCGTCACTGTTGAACCCATAGGTAAAGGGCATAATGTAGGTTAAAAAGGGAGTTACAGTATTTAAAAGAGGTTTAGCGATAAAGTCATAAGCATAACCGCCTATTATTTTGGAAAGGGTAGGCAAATCCCTGAATGTTATTACGATAGAAGTATCTTTTGCTAAAAAATTCCTGCCGTTTAAAAACAAGTTGTTCCTGAAAATCTTGTCCGGGGAAACTGAAAATAAATCAGCAACATCAAAAACAGTTGTGTCGGAAGTGGCGGTATAAATTTCCTCAGGATTTCTGATTATGAGACTCTGTCCAACGACAAGAACACTTTGAGTTTCAAGAGCATTGTCAGAAACAAGAACAAATTGCGGAACATTGTACTCGTTTGAGATTGAATAAATAGTATCGCCTGGTTTGACGGTTATAATTGTCATTAAAATCAATCCTTTCGATAAATAAATATGGTAATTTTTATAATTTAATTCAAAAAGCGAAACATTTATAATTTGTCCGGCATATAATGCAATAGTGTCATTATTTTATCGGAGGTTTTTTATGTTTACGCTCCTGTTTTCAAATATGCTGTTTTTGTTTTTGAGGGTTTCCAGCAACGCATCTTTTCCTCCACCCTTAAGTGCAAACGAGGAACGGGAATACTTTGAAAAATGCAGAAAAGGAGATAAAGAAGCAAGGGAAATACTAATAGAGCGGAATTTAAGACTTGTTGCCCATATTGCAAAAAAGTACTATGCGTCAGGCTTTGATAATGATGACCTTATTTCAATAGGTACAATAGGATTGATAAAGGCAATAGATTCGTTTAATGTTAATAATGGAACACGCTTTGCAACGTATGCGGGAAAATGCCTGCAAAACGAAATACTTATGTATTTTCGCTCGCAGAAGAAACTTGCAAATGAAACATCTCTTTCCGACGCAGTCAAGACGGATAAAGAGGGAAACCCGCTTACATATATGGATATAATAAGCTTTGATGATGACATAGCAGAAAAAATTGATATCAAAATTAAAACCGAAAAGTTGATTGATGCTATAAATAATACGCTGACACCAAGAGAAAAGCAAATTATACTTTTAAGATACGGACTCGGACTTTCAAAACCCATAACCCAGAGAGAAACAGCCCTGACTTTAGGGATTTCACGGTCATATGTTTCACGGATAGAAAAAAGTGCAATAGAAAAACTCAGAAGCTATATGAAATAAAAAAGAGTACAGCAAAATAAATTGATTTGAAAAAATTAAAAAAACTATTGACAAATTGACTTTGTCAGTGTATAATACACCTATAATTATTAAACTGTTGACGAAGAGTAAGTAG
>JAZQVQ010000211.1:0-1814 GCA_045631825.1 Eubacteriales bacterium
TACACAAAAAACAACTTAATACACGGTGACAACAACCAAGTCGGTACAATGGGTTTCCGTATTGTAGGTTTTCTGGGTGACGAAGGTATACAGGGTAAATATGTTGTCGAGGGAACTGAAGAACAAATGAACAATATCCCCATTGGGTCAATGATAAGTATTACATTCGGGCATCATTACGATTATTATACGTCAATATTTGATTTGGAATACGAAGGTAATAATCAAATAAACATCTGGGTAAATAAAATTATAACCAACAATCAAGTCAGTGAAGACAACCCCACTATCGCTTATCACCCTGGCACATACGAAAAAGATAATCCCAGATATCCAAACTTGGGCTGGTTTATAGATAACTACGACAGTGCAGATTATGCAGACGATGCCACACTTTACATTTGCGGTCATCCCGAACTTGGTACAAAGAAACTTACAGGTTCGGGAACAACGATTGGTAGTAATAACATTGTGCAAGGTGAACGAGGTTTCGCACAAGGTAGACGAAATAAAATCGTAGGAAATCAAGGTGCGGCGTTCGGTCAGGACAACATAGTTGGTTATTGTGGTTTTGCAAGTGGCTCGGGTAACGATATAGGTGCAGCACAGAGTGCGTTTGCAAACGGCAAGAACAACAAGGCAACAAGAGGTGGAAGCTATTCAAATATGCACGGCGAGGGGCTTTTAACACAGTACCCCAGTCAAACTATTACTGGAACTTTCAACGACAACAAAGAGTACAACCTTTTTGAACTTGGAAATGGTATTAGTGACAGTGCAAGAAAAAATGCCTTAGAGGTGTCAAGGTTAGGACTGATAAAATACAAAGACAAATATTTACCAGACCAGTTGTTGTTTAGTAAGTCTAATATGTCGTTTAAGCCTACTTCAAGCATTAGTATGTCGACTTTTTTTGAAACAGCGTCAATAGATGGACACAGTTACAGTAGCGGTGAAGAAGATTATCAGCAATACTTTAACATAAAAAACATAACTGCAAGATATTCGTGTTATTTACGTTTTGATAATTTCACACCGTCAGAAATTGGGAAATGGTATTTTATCGTTGTGGCTGTTGAGATAAAAAACCTTGTAAATCTATCTTTAGAGGATATTGAAATAAGGCGACTTTATACAATGAATGGTGTAACTGACGATGATTGTACACCTATTATAAAGCCATCACATTATGGTTTGAACTATATTATTTGTCCTTTCAAAGCTATAGAGGGGCAGTCAAAATACGGCATTTATTTTAACGTACCAAAGAATGCTTCGGGTAATTCTTCGTTTGACGCAAACTTTATTGACGGAGACATATTTGAAGCGGCTGGGTTTGTAGAGCCTAACGACCCAGCGGTAATTATAGACTATAATACAGAACTCAAGGGAGAAAACCTACACATAGGAACAACCACAGGTGCACACGTATACGGAACATTTACTAACTTTGATGTTGGGGATTGGGTTGCTCTTACATATCACGATTATACTTTTTCGGGGAACACGGGTACTTTAGGTCAATTATCAGAAAAATTGATATTAGGAGTAAGACCGAGAATAGATCCACCAGAAACCTTTACTACCGATATAAAAGTATATTCGGGTTTAAGGGATAACTATGTACCTGAAAAAATAGATGAAATGGCTGCAGAATTGGATGCAACCAAAGCCGATGTTAATCAACACTTTTCCAACGCACTTAAAGGAAATGCTAATGGAGAAGATATAATATTAAATGATGTCAGCCCAGTAGAACACAATGTAGTTGTAAACGTAACAACTGAAACCATACCCGATGATTTGTCAATATC
>JAZQVQ010000212.1:0-4808 GCA_045631825.1 Eubacteriales bacterium
TGTCTTGTCCTCGTTTTTGATATACTTAATAACACCTTCTCGTGCATCTATATTTGGTTTTATAGATGTCTTTTCAGGATTTGCAATATAGTTAAGGCTTGTATCAAGTCTTGACTTTATCGACCATATTTTCGTAATAGCCATATCATCTCAACCCCTTTACCAATCGCATAATTTCATTTTGATTTTTCTTTACCATATCAATGTCAGCCTGAGAAATCGTTCTTGCCATATTTGAAACACGAGCAATTTGATTTATGTTTTTTCCTATGGCATTTATCTCTCTGATAAGCTGCACATATTCATTGGGAGGTCTTGCCTTAACTTCAACACCCATTATGAGTTTTCTGATAAAGGGTTCCATTTTCAATCCACATTTCTGTGCTTCTTTTTTCAAATGTGCGTGTTGCTTCTCGTTAAGACGGATTGTTTGCTTTATAAGTTTATTCATTAGTTCTCACCTCGCTTTTTGATGCAGCAAGCATCGGGGTATTAGGGGCGTAGCCACTAACAAGGGGAAATTTGACGGCAAATTTCCGTGCTTGCTAAAACAAATGCTATCGCATTATCCTTAAATCGGTTTAAGCTTCACTTCATCAAAGTGAACATCATTATCCGAATAATCGGTTTCTTTATTAGGTGAAATTTCAACCTCGATTAAAGCAACATCATCATTATCAAAGCTAATCAAATCAGTTTTTCTGATTATAATATCAGCTACCTTACTTGCTTCTTCTGCAGTTTTTGCTGTTACAATCATTTGCTTTTTTGATGTTGCAATAAGCTCTACAATGTAATCTCTCATTTAGAATTCCTCCTTCCTTAATTTGGATTATAAATGTGAAACTACCCAAACTATGGGTAGTTTCAAAAAAATTTTTTAAAAATTTTTAAAGGAAAATCTGACACGATTTAATATGCCGTTCTAGAAAAGGTCTGCTACTTTTTAAGCAGCAGACCTACACAAACATTATCTTTCAGGCTCGTGTTTTTTCTTATCTTTTTTCTGTTGCTCGTTTTCTTCAACAAGCTTTTTAGCAAAATCGTCAATGGTATCTCTGAGCATATCCATGTGAGATACATCTGTGTCCAACCATTCAGCATAACAAGCAGCTAATGGACAATCCAACTTTAGCAATTCCTTTACTTGTTTTTCCGAAAGGTATTCTGACATATAATCATTTTCAAATGTCATTAGAATATCATCACGCATTGCTTTTTCATAAGACCTGTCAATGATTTGTTCCGGGGTAAGAGTTTTAAGATGTTCAATGAAGGCATCTTGTTCTTTAGATGCCTTTTGATACAACAAATCTCTTAAATCTTCTTTACTCATTTTCATCGCTCCATATCTTTATTTTTCTTTGGCTTTTCGATAGACTGAGCATTTTGCTTTTCTTCTGCGAGTTCTTTGGGAGTAAGTTTTCTGAAAGAATCTTCGCCGTAAACAAGTCCAAGACTGCCACCTCTATCCCAACTCATGTGAATAGTTCCTCCATCGTCAACGTGCTTGACGGTTCCTCTGTCACCGGGAAGCAACTTTGAATATGGATCTTCCATCGAAATCAGAGATAATCGTGTTCCTTCGGGATATTCATTTCTTAAACTTTCAACTACTTCTTTACTTGGGAATCCAAACATAATTAAAACCTCCTTATATCCTCTTATCTTTCCATTCCTACAACTTTTTTCTGCGGCACTTCATTATCTTCAGGTTCGCCGAGGTCTGCACCGTCTTTGTCTTTCTTATCCATATCGAGAAGAACTTCAACCTCTGCAAGTCTTTTGATTTTTTCCTGAAGCTCTGCTTCTTGTGGGAACTCTTTTTGAGATTCAACCTTTGCAAGTTCAAACTGCTTTTTGGTTTCTTCAAGATTATCCTTTACAACTTCTAATCTTTTCGGAAGTCCTTCAAGAGCATTATCAAGTCTTTGCAAGTTACCGAACACATCTGTACCAAGCTCTACCTTATGGCTTAAATGTCCTTTTAGTGATACATAGAAAACCTTTGTAGTTGTATCAAAAGATAAGTCCATTGAAAAACCTCTGTAATCGCCAATCGGTGTTGGTTCAGGTGATGTCATTTTCTTGCATCGTTCAAGAAGTGCCGTGCCGGCTTTTTCTTTATCGTGATATGCAAGTCCGTCAATCGTCATTGGATAGAAAACATCTTCTTGTTTCGGATATTTCTGTGCAATAGCAATATCGCCCTCAAAGCCTTTAATTCGCTCTGTAAGGTCTGCAATAGTTCGGGGGTATTCTTTTATTACCTTGTCCTCAAGCTCGTATTTTTGGCTCATAAATGACGATTTAATTAGCTTTAGCTTTGCTACTTGTGTATCCAAGTCCATTTTCTCTTTGATATACGGATTTCCCGTTGTTAGTGCTTTGATTTCTGCGTAAGATAATGCCATTTCATCAATATCTTCAGCACTTCTTACAGGAGATTTACTTGTCATAATCTGACCGATAAATTTCTGTTTGTTTTCAACAAGCTGCCACATATAACTGTCAAAGGTATCTTTGGTTACATAACGGCGAATGTGAACATCAGGATTGGTGTTTCCTTGACGGATTATTCGTCCTGCACGTTGTTCCAAATCAGCGGGCCTCCAAGGACAATCCAAATCGTGAGAAGCATATAAAAGCCTTTGCACATTCGTTCCGGCTCCCATCTTTGGAGTAGAACCGAGCAGTATTCTTACATCACCCTTACGAACCTTTGAAAACAGTTCTTTCTTCTTAACCTCTGTTTCAGCATTGTGTATGAACTCAATCTCACTTTCAGGCACACCGTTTGCCAAGAGCTTATCCCGTATATCCGAGTAAACATTAAATGTACCGTCATTCTTCGGAGTTGATAAATCACAGAATACAAGTTGTGTTCCTCGAATATCAGATGTTTCTTGCCATATATCAAACACCTCTTTTGCACACGCAGAAACCTTTGAACTTTCATCATCGGGTAACAAGTCATTTATAAGCCTTTGGTCAAGTGCAAGCTTTCGTCCGTCATTGGTAATCTTCAGCATATTATCTTCCGAAGGATCAACCATTTTGTTACGAACTTTCTCTGCACGGTCTGCAAGCTCTTTAACCATTTCCTTTTGAATTTCAGTAGGTTCAACTGCAATAGTTTTATAATGCGGTGTAGGTGTAGGAAGATTGAGCATATCCGCAGTTTGTATATCTGCAACATCCTTAAACATTGCCATAAGTTCAGGCAAGTTAAAGAATTTAGCAAATCTTGTTTTTGCTCTGTATCCCGTACCTTCCGGTGCAAGTTCAATAGCAGTAATTGTTTCACCGAAGGTGGATGCCCACGCATCAAAGTGTTGCAAATTATGTTTACGGAGTGTGTTGTACTGCAAGTATCTCTGCATTGTGTAAAGCTCAACCATACTGTTTGAAACGGGAGTACCCGTTGCAAAAATAACACCTTTACCGCCCGTGATTTCATCCAAATACTGTGTTTTCATAAAGAGGTCAGATGACTTTTGTGCTTCTGTCTGTGCTATACCGCCGACATTTCGCATTTTGGTATAAAGGTAAAGGTTCTTATAGTAGTGAGCTTCATCAACAAAGATTCGGTCAACACCAAGTTCTTCAAAGGTAACAACATCATCTTTGCGGCTTTGGTCGTTGAGTTTTTCAAGCTTGTTTTCAATAGCCTTTTTAGATTTCTCAAGTTGCTTTATGGTAAATCGTTCTGCATTTTGAGATTTAGCTTCGATAATACCTTGCATAATCTCTGATTTTTGTCTTTGGAGAATAGCAACTTGTCTTTCAAATGACATTGGTATCTTTTCAAACTGTGAATGTCCGATAATAACTGCATCATAATCTCCCGTAGCAATTCTTCCGCAGAACTTTTTACGGTTCTTTGTTTCAAAGTCTTTCTTTGTTGCAACAAGGATATTTGCCGCAGGGTAAAGTTGTAAGAACTCTGATGCCCATTGTTCCGTTAAATGGTTTGGAACTACAAAGAGTGACTTATTACAAAGTCCAAGTCTTTTGCTCTCCATTGCTGCAGCAACCATAGTCCAAGTCTTTCCGGCTCCAACTACATGACCGAGCAAAGAGTTACCACCATACATAATTCTTGCAACCGCATCTTCCTGATGCTTGCGAAGAACTATTTCGGGGTTCATTCCGCTAAAGGTAATATGGCTACCGTCATACTCACGAGGTCTGTTTGAATTAAACCTTTCGTTATAGAGCCTTGTAAGTCTTTCTCGTCTGTCGGGGTTCTTCCATATCCAATTATCAAACTCTGCTTTTATAAGGTCTTGTTTCTGCTGAGCTATCATTGTTTCTTTTTTATTGAGAACGGGTTTCTTTCTGCCTTCTTCATCCTCAACATAATCGAATATGCGGACATCTTTAAGGTTAAGTGATTCCTCAATGATTTTATAAGCATTTATTCGTTTTGTTCCGAAGGTATTTGTAGCTTTAACACCCTTGTCATAGCTCTTGTTTGAAATAGACCATTCGCCCGTGATATTGGAGTATTTAACTTCAATTTTATCCCTTGCATACCAACCGGGAGAAAGAAGCTCGTAAACGAACTCTTGTATATCTTCTTGTGGTATCCAAGTAGAACCAAGACGAACTGTAATCTCACTTGCAGTTAAATCTTTAGGTTGTACTGCCGTAAGTGCTTCAACATTCACATTAAATGTTTCATCGTGAACGGCAAGTGATTTTACAACCGAAAGCTTTTCTCTGACATTTCCTGAAAGGTATTCATCAGCAGGAATGTATTTTGGTTCGTAAATACTGCCTTCTTCATAATGTGGGTTAATAAA
>JAZQVQ010000213.1:0-3161 GCA_045631825.1 Eubacteriales bacterium
AGCTTATATTCATTATTTTTGTTTTAACTCCAAAATTACCAAGCGTCTCAACAAGCTTTACCGATGTCTGTTTAAGCTCCTCGGTAACAGTGAACGTAAGCGGATTCGGGTCCTTCTGCAAAAAGTTTATTGGCGGAAAATTGTAAATTTCCTCTATAACAGGTTTAGGCTCGACACCTACATTCTGTGTTGTCAAATCGGAAATTTCAGAGCCTTCCGAAATATTATCTTGGACCTTTAAGTCTTCCCCTGACGCTATACATTCTGCATCTGCCTTACTGCCTGCAATAGCTATTGATGCACCATCTGCAAACAGAGAGGAAAATTGTCCGTTATCACCATTTAAGCCTGATAACTGATCTTCATCCATAACAGCACCAGAATTTTCAGATTTTATCTGTTCGAAAGCCTCCTGGTTGACTACGCTGCCCATATCCTGTTCCCACGGCACTGCTGATTCATCTGGCGAAAGGCACGGCGTTATCTCGCTCTTTATTTCATCATTGTCATTTTGCTCTAGTTCATCAATTCCATCATTCTCGCCGGCACCATCGAGAAACGCCCTGCGTTTTCTTAATTTTTTAGCATCTTCTGCTTCATTTTCCGCACTGATTTCATTAAGTTCTTTTGCCTTTTCGCTCTGTGCCTGGCGTTGTCTCTCGAGGTTTTCCTCAATACGCTGAGCTCGTGCAGCATTGATACTGTAAACAATTTCCCTAATTTTATTCTTGAGATATATTATTATGTCAACAGGTGTTATTCTAAGCACTGCAAAACCAAAGAGAACGGTTGCAAACACGCAAATTATCCAGGCACCGATTCCTGTAAACTTTTCAAAAAATGTCCCTACAACACCACCTATGATTCCTCCACCATTTCCACCAAGTCCAAGCTTATAGAGTTCTATAGGATTGAATGTTTTAGATGTGCCAACAGGTTTATATGCAAGTTCTAAAACTGACGAGAAGAAAATTAAAAATCCCGCCATAAAACAAAGTCCGTTTGTCACCTTGAAGTGAATATAATCCCTTTTCCAGTAAAAAGCCTCTACCGCAAGCACCGCGGGCAAGCACCAGGCTCCTTGTGAAAGCAGTCCATACAAAAAGTCTTTAAGATATTTTAAAAATCCCATTTTTTCGGGAACTGCAAGTAAAATAAGCAGAAACACTGCTGAAAACAAAAGCACAAACGGCATAAGCTGGTAGCTTATTGTATTTTCCCTGAGCTGTTCGTTTTTAAGCTCACGTATCTGTTTTTTAAGACGCAAATTCTCATTTTTAGACGCCTGTGCTTTATTATTTGATGTAGTCTTCTTTTTTGTTTTTCCTTTATTTTGCGGCAAAACCTTTTCCCTCACTTTTAACACTTAACTTTTAACTTTTAACTTTTAATTATATATTAGCTACGCCTATATTCAACAAATCAAGCACTATTGCCACAACACCAAGTATTAAGCAATAGTATGCAAAAACCTTAAACGAATGTTTTTTTGTTATATATGTAAGCAGTTTTATCGCAGCAAGTCCTGACACAAATGATGCAAACATACCGACAAGCACAACGCCAAAGCCGGAACTGAACGAAAGCTTGCTCGCATCTTTTATGAGTGTTATAACAACAGAACCAAGTATTGCGGGTATTGAAAGTATAAATGAAAATTTAACTGCAAATTCTCTGTTAAAGCCATTCATCAGACCACCGGTTATTGTCATACCTGAGCGTGAAATTCCGGGGAAAATCGCAACAAGCTGATAAAGTCCCACTACCAAAGCATTTCTTGGTTTTATATTTTCAAATGTTATTTCCTTTTTATTCAAATCATCAATACAGAACAATATAGCTGCATTTATAAGCCACAGAACACCTATTACCAATGTATAATTAGCAACAAATTCAACACTTGACTCAAGAACGGCACCCAGAACAAGCGGTATCAATGCAACAAACAACAAAACAAAAAACTTTTCTCCATCGGTAAGATTTGAATATTTAAACTTACCTTTAAATATTTTCCCAATCAAAGAGAAAAAACTTTTTACAAGTTCAAATACATCCTTATAGTAAACAAGCACAACTGCAGCAAGTGTTCCTAAGTGCAATAACAATGTAAAGGTTACAGACGACATCTGTTCGCTTACTTTACCAAAAATATTCTGAAAAAACGCGAGATGTCCCGAACTTGAAACGGGCAAAAACTCTGTAAGTCCCTGAATTATTCCGTAAACTATTGACAAAAGGTATTGCATAATCATTCTCCTTAAAATTCATTATTTTAATTATAGCAAAAAATTCTAAAATTATCAATAGCAAATATCAAAATTACTTCTTTTTAGTCTTTTTACATTACAATTATTTTATTAAAAGGTGTTGTAATATTTTGTCGGTTATGTTATTATATAATTGTATAATGTCTATTAAGGAGGTTTAATTATGAACGGACGTCCGGACAATTCAAATTACAACAGAAATTCACATTCAAATAATATTGACAGAATAAGGCAAAGCGAAACTATAGAGCGTCAGAAACGTCTAAAAAGAGTAGCTATTGCAAAGAAAAACGAGCGTTTGCGTTTGGCAAGGTTAAACAGAGTAAAGCAAACAGTTATAGCCTGGGTTATTTTAATTGGTGTTATAGCTTTGGTTATTACTATTATTGCTTCTGTTATATCATCGTGTTCAAGGACAGATGATGACAACAAAACGGACGGACAGGTAAGCAAAGAGGAACAATCTGTCCTTGGCAATTTTTTAAGTTCTGACTCCATTATTTATTCTTCGGAACAAAACAATACCTATTCTGCTCTGAACACTTTACTTACCGATTTTGCTTTGAACGGCGGAAAAAATGAGGGTGAAAATTTATATTCCACCAACCCCTCGGAGTTTTCCTGGCAGGCAGACAGGTTTAACTGGTATGCCGACAAATCATTCATAAGAAAAGTCAAGGACAACATCCGTGATTGCGGTATGTTTTCAAACGGATACATCTGGTCGAGTCTTGATACAATGAAATTTACTGAAACCCAAAAGTATTTATATGACACAAATTCAAGATTTATTTGTGCGGTTTCATCAATTTGTCTCTGGGAAGCAGACACATCTTTCTTATACGAGAGGGACAATCTTCAGGGGCAAAGGCATGACTCGTCTTTAAATATGAC
>JAZQVQ010000214.1:0-2542 GCA_045631825.1 Eubacteriales bacterium
ATCTGTGGTAAATAAATACAACTCATTTTGGTGGTGATTTATATTTACACAGTATTGCCAAAAACTATAAAAACAGCTGACAAACTTGCAGCTGATAAGTACAATATAAGCCCGCTTGAGCTTGTGAAAAATGCTGCAGACGGGATTCTCGACAAGATAATTCCATATCTGTCACCACAAAAAAATATTGTCATTTTATGTGGCAAAGGTAACAACGGAGCAGACGGATACAGACTTGGATATTTGCTGCTAAAACAAAATTACAACGTAAGTATTATTGATGTTTTTTCCTGCAAAATGACAACAATTGAGGCTGCCACTTGTCGCAAAGAATATGGCGACAACAACGGAAAGATATTCGGTTGTTCTGAAGGTTTCGGTTTAATCAGTGGGTCGCATATCATAATTGATGCAATTTTCGGTGTAGGCTTTTCAGGCTCTTTTGACAAGAATTCAGAATATTACAAGCTTATCTTAGCTGCTAATGATTCAAAAGCATTCAGAATTGCCATTGACGCTCCATCCGGAATAAACTGTGCCGATGGCAGAGCTGACGACAACTCATTTGCTGCAGATGTGACGGTCACTGTGTCTTTGTACAAAACAGGATTATTTACCTACCCTGCCAAGAGATATTGTGGGAAAGTTTTATTTGCCGACATCGGTCTACCAAAGAGCCTTACTGACAATCTTAATTATCACGCACTGATACCTGATGATAGGTATGTTGAAAATGTGTTGCCAAAGAGACATACCGAATCGCACAAAGGAACATATGGCAAGCTTTCTATGTTCTGCGGCAGCAGATTTATGACAGGAAGTACTGTACTTTGTGCGAATGCTGCATTGCGATCAGGTGTCGGACTTGTAAACATACTTCGTGACACAAAAACACTTTCGATTTTACAAGCTCACCTTGTAGAACCGATTTTCACTCCCGTAAAATTGCCAAAGGACAAAAAGGTTATAATTTCACACGCAGACAATTCAAATGCCCTTTTAATTGGTTGTGGTCTCGGGAAAGACAAAAAAGATTCAAAAGCTGTTATAGATATAATAAAAAAGGCAAAAGTTCCACTAATTATTGATGCAGATGGAATAAATGCACTTTGCGGTAATATAAATGTATTAAAGGAAGCTTACTTTGTTCCCATTATTACGCCGCATCCTGCAGAGTTTTCCCATATTTGTGGCAAAACCACTTTTGAGGTTCAGCAAAACCGTTTGAATTTAGCATCAGAATTTGCTAAAGAATACAACTGTATTGTCGTACTCAAGGGTGCTGCAACAATAATTGCCTCTCCCGATGGGAAAATCGCCATAAATACAACCGGAAACGCCGGACTGTCAAAGGGCGGTAGTGGAGATGTTCTTGCAGGACTGTGTGCATCGTTTGTATGTCAAGGCATCCCCTCTTTTGAGGCGGCAGTTTGTGCGGTATACTTGCACGGAAAAGCTGCTGATTTGCTAAGCAAAACAATCTCACAATATGGTTTTTTGCCATCCGATTTACCAGTGCAAATTGCAAAGTTGCTTCCTTAATTTTTTTAAGGAATGATGTGTTATTAAGCGAATTTTAGTTTTAATTTCTGTTTTTTGCATGATTATTGTTTCAATCGGTTGTTCGAAAGATACAACTGGTAAAAACGAGTGCTACAACAAGCTCACAAGTCCATTTATAACACAAGCCGGTTACACATTTTCAAAAGGCGAAAATTCCGTTGTCGGTACGCTCAGAATAACAAGTACAGACAAGTGTTCCATTGAAATTCTTACTCCTGATATTCTTTCCGGAATAAGTGCACAAAGTGAAATTTCAGACAACGAAACCGCCTACAGTATAAGTTATTCGGACATAAATGCCTCCGTTTCAAAGCAAATACTCGGCAAGATTGACCTTATTTTTATGCTTGTTTCGCAATCAGTAGCAAATCAGATTAAGAATCAGGACAAAAGTAATATTATTCCCAGCAGCGAAACATTTGAAATTGAGGGTTTAAAAAACACTGTGCCATACACAACCACCTTTAACGATGACGATGTTTATTTTGATTTAACATACGATTCTGTCACCGGAACTCCACTCGCCTTTACTGCAAAATCGGGTGATGATTGTGTCTCATTGGTGTTTCAAAAATTCAAGTCAGAAAATTAAATGCATAAGGAAGGAAGTTAAAAAATGTATAATTTTGGGATTGGCGAAGATAGAGCCGTAGCTATTATCAATCTTGACAATGCAGCATACAATTATCTTCAATTAAGAAAAATCACCGGCAAAAGAGTTATTTGTGTCATAAAAGCCGATGCATACGGGCATGGTGCTGTTGAAATAGCAAGGCGTCTTGAAAGAGAGGGTGCGGATTTCTTTGCTGTTGCAACAATAGATGAAGCTATTGAATTACGTACTAATGGTATTTTAAGTAAAATCCTTGTTTTAGGTTATGTTGTACCGGGCAGAATATCCGACGCAGTAAAATATGATATATCCTTGACGGTCTCATCTGAAGAATACTGTAAATGTGTTTGCAAATCGGCAAATGGT
>JAZQVQ010000215.1:0-3705 GCA_045631825.1 Eubacteriales bacterium
AACGGTACAATTCATCCCGGTGACGAGGCAAAGAGGGCTACTCTTACAGCTACACTTACCCTCGGTGATGTGACAGATACAAAGACATTTGATATCGTTGTTTCCGGACTTCCTACTGTAACTTTGGCAGAATGTTTCAAGGGTAATATGGTTATCCAGAGAAATCATCCTATCGATGTATGGGGTACCAGTACAAAGGCAGGTACAACCGTTACAATCACACTTGGTGAAAACACAGCTTCAACCGTAACAGACGCTTCCGGCGAATGGAAGGTTACTCTTCCTGCGATGAGCGCACAGACAGGTCTTACACTTAATATGTCCTGCAACGACTCTGCAGCAACAAGCAAGAGTGTAGGCGGTATCGCAATCGGTGAAGTTATTATCGCAGGCGGTCAGTCCAACATGAACTGGACACTGGCAAACATTCCTAACTATCAGCAGTTTGTTCCCGATACTGAAGTTCTTTCAAGAGTTCGTGTTCTTAACTTCATGGACTCAGGTTCTCACAATTACAGCTGGATGTTTAACACAGCATCCAACTACACATCAAGAACAGGTATCGGTATTATCGTAGGTTATAATATAGCAAAGGAAGAAAACATCACAGTTGGTGTCCTTGACCTTGCTATCGGCGGTGCACAGATTGAATCCTTCTTGAGCCCCGAAACACTCGCTTCCAGAGATATGTACGACATCTACACTCTTGCAAGCGATTCTGAAACAGATATGGCGAAGCGTAAAAAGCAGCCTGCAGGTCTTTATAACTCCTGGTTCCAATATATCAAGGGTATAAAGATTGGTTCAGCTCTTTGGTATCAGGGTGAAAACAACTCAAATCAGACAATTGACAAGACAACTGATATTTACTACTACAAGCAGCTCGACCTCTTCAACCAGTGGAGAAAAGAATACGGCAATCCCAATATGCCTATCGCAGTAGTTCAGCTCGCTCCTTACAGTGGTGCTACTTACGATTATGTAAAGATCAGACAGAGCCAGCTCGATATTACAAACGATATGGAAAACGTATTCCTCGTTACAACTGCTGACGTTGGTCCTATCGAAACAGATGACCAGATTCATCCCACAAACAAAGGACCCGTTGCTGAAAGAGCAACAAACGTCCTCAGATACGCTCTTCTTCGTAAGAATGTTGAGTACTCTGCTCCTACATATGAAAAGATGACTGTAAATGGAAGCGAAGCTACACTTACATTCAGCCGTGCATACGGTTATGACCTTTTAAAGACTTCAAGTGTTGCTACTCTTTCCGATACAAGTGCCGCAGCAGGTTATTCCAGATTTGGTAAGAGCAGCGGCGAGAGATGGGAGTTCAGATACGGCAATGCTTCCGTATCTGAAGTATTTGCATCAAGACTTACAACAGCGGCTCTTACTACTGATTATGCAGGTGCAGTAGCAGGATATCCTTCCGACTACACATTTGCAAAACTTAATCGTGATCGCAACACAGGCTTTGTAAGAATCAGCCAGCTTGTAGCAAACGACCAGATTAAGACAGGTGACAAGTTCCGTATCACTGTAAAAGTATATCCCACAGATATGATGCTCAGCGAAGGCGTTCGTGATACAAATAACACAGTTAAGTCCTTCAAGTGGACATACAAGGGTCAGAGAAACGGCACAAGCGGTCATGGTGACGACATCGTTGTAAACCTTATTCCCAACCAGTGGAACACAATCGTTCTTGAAGATACTGCAGATGCAGATGGTGTAAACGGTATTTACCTCAATACAGGTTATGCTGATGTAACAGGTGCATTCCCAGCAACAGTACTCTTTGATGGTAATGTTACTCTTGAAAAGCTTGCTTCTGAAAATGTAGAAGCAAACTCTCTCAAGACATCCAAGGGCGAAACTGTTACAGGTTTCGAAGTTGCAGGTACTGACGGCGTGTTCTATCCCGCTACTGCAACAATAAGCGGAAACAAGATTACAGTTTCAGCTGACGAAGTAGCTTCTCCCAAGGAAGTAAGATACTGCTACGTTATGCAGTCTGCTACAGATTCCACAACACTCGGTGGTAATGTCGTAAATGGGGCAGGTATCCCCATGGGTCCCTTCAAGGCGCAGGCTCCCGATGTGACAATCACAAACGTAATAGGAAGTGGAAATACATACACAGTGACTCTTTCCAATACTGCATACAATTTAGCTCCCGGCTATGTTGTAGCGGCTCTCTATGATGGTGGTGAATTCATTCAGATGAAAACTGTTGAATTTATTATCGACGAAAGAGAAGAAGATACAGTAACAGTTACATTTGATGCTACAGAAGAACTCACTGATGCTAATGTAAAGATTATGGCTTGGAAGGATATATCAACAACAATTGTTCCTTACTGTGCTCAGGTTCTTCCGTAAAATAACTTTATAACAACAAATAAGCACATCACCAATCGGTGATGTGCTTATTTCATTTTTCATTATGCATTTTGAATTGTGCATTTATTTAATATCGTACCACTTTATTTCGTTTGCATCCATAGAAACTGTGAAACTGTTTCCGTTATCTGTGGGAACAACTTCACCTGTTGTTCTGTCTATAACTTCCCACCAACGGTAGATATCGTCACGGGCATTAACCTGCATAAGTTCGTCGCTGATACCCTGCATCAGGTTAATAGAAAGGCTGTCCTCGGTAGCGGTATGAAACCTGTCATAAGGTAGCACTGCTGTACCTCATCGGGGTTAGCTTTTGCCATGCGTTGTCCTTTCTTGTGGTGTAGTAGGTGGAGTAGATTTTCGCATCTACTTCCTTAAGCTCCTGGGGGAAATCTGTACCGTCACAGTCACGGACAGCATCTGCGCCCCACTTTTTCATAATTTCGATTGTTTCGGGAACAATGTCCACATCCGTGGGAATGGTCACTCGACCGCGTGTTAAGTCTTTTTCCATTTTATAGCCTCTTATATTAAGTGAAAATATATTCTTTTCCTGCTTCTGCAGGTATTGTTACAATGTTTCCTGAAATGTCTCCGTGCGAAAGATTAACGCCATCGGGGAATATGAGAGTTAAATCCTGACTGATTGAAGCCTTTATTTTGACATATACGGGCTTTTTATTTTCCCATTTTATATCAACTTCAAATCCGCCTTTTGCTTTTAGTCCGCATATGCTTCCGTTTTCCCATTCATCGGGGAGAGAAGGAAGTGTTTTGATTTTTCCTTGACTGCTTTGCATTAAAAGTTCTATTATAGCGGCGGGATAACCGAGATTTGCGTCAATCTGGAAATAATTATGGGATCGGGAAATAATATCCATCATAGAATCGGATATGCAGTTTTCCAGATATTTTGCGAGCATTTTGTGTGCCGCATTTCCGTCGCATAATCTTGCATAAAGGCAGGCACACCACATACCCGTCCAACCCCAGGCGGAAGAATCGCAATCAGTACGGACTTCGAGGGATTTTCTTGCCGCCTCCAAAAGATCGGGGGTAGTGTCATTTATTGTTCCCCCGGGATAAAGCCCGAAAAGATGAGAGAGGTGACGGTGGTTTCGTTCAACCTCCTCATATTCTTCTTGCCATTCCATAAGCCTTCCGTCGGAAGTAATTTTATCCGTGGGAAGCTTTTTCATTGCGGCAATTATTTCGTTTTTGAATTCGTTGTCAATTCCAAGTATGTCGCACGACTTAACAACAGAATCGAACAACTCTTTGACAATCTGTATATCC
>JAZQVQ010000216.1:0-7125 GCA_045631825.1 Eubacteriales bacterium
GTTAAACCACTTACATTTTACTTGGAGGTTATTACTTTTTCTATATTCGGGCTTGCTTATAGCTCGCCCGTTTTATTGTAGCTCCGCTCGTTTTTGCCCCCGGTAGAACCGGGGGTTTATTTCCACGTCTAAAGACACCAAGTATAAACGCCGCTCCAAAAAGGAGCGGCGTAATTTCGCATTTAACGAGAATTATTTTACAACCTTAATATAGTCAATTTCCATCTCGCCATAAGCGTTGAAGGGATCAAATCTGAGTGAAGTTATCTTACCTGTCCACTTAGGATTATTCGAGAAATCGAAGGTATAAACTTCATAGTTTTCTCCGCTGTTTGTGCTCTTGAGGCTTACAGCTGCAGACCTTACATCTTCAAACTTTGTCTCTGTTGCAGTTGCAAAGTAAAGTCTCATTTCGTTTGCATTTGCGTTTGCATTTGCATCATACTTATACTTAACTCTGACTTCAATAGTATCGTACTTATCTGCGTCAATCTCAACATTCTTATTACTCATATTAGGATTGAGGTTTCTCTTTACAGCTGCAGAACAAGCAAAATTTAGCGTACCCTTATTTGTAGGAACAAGTGTTGCACTAAGACTGGTCCAGTCTTCCTTATCAAGCTGACTGAATTCCCAACGACCCGAGGTCCTTTCAACAGTCTGTCTTGTGAGGTCATATTGTGCAGTTTTTACATAAACAGCATTTGCTTCTACATAAGCTGTATATCCGAGATCCTTGGCAAACTTCACATAGTCAAACATTGGAACGCCGTCATAAAGTTCAAGAGTATAGCCGAGGTCCTTTTCGACTCCATCAACCTTATACTTATTTGAACCCACAGTAAATTCAACTACATGGTGATTTGCTGTAAACTTAAATACCTTTGTCTTATGGCTGTACTCATAAGCACCGTCAAGCATATAGTGAATAGATGTCTGTTGATCAAACGGTGAATAAATTACACCATTTTTGAGCATGCTCGGAACTTCACTCTGAATTTCAATATCATCTATAAACAGTCTCGGTGCTCTTTCGGGATGATAATCCACAACCTCAAAAGTCTTGATTTCAAATTCAGTGCCAACAACGTCCTTGGAAATGTCAACGTCTAAACGAAGTCCTGTAATAGTTCCTATCCAATTCTTATGTGTTGTAGGAATAATTATCGACTGCATTATTCCGCCGTCTTTAACAGTAAGCTTAAACTGCTTGGAGCCCTTATAATCCTCATCTTCACTTGTTTTATAGTACACGGTTATGCTTGCTTCGTCAGGCACATTTATTGTGAGTCTGAGATAATTTGCTTTTGCAGCATCAATATTCAAGTTATTTATCTGAATCTGCGGGTCTTTTTCTGTAACCTTATATCTTACAGCATTTGCATCTTCAACACTCGGGATAGTCGACATTCTGAGGATTGTAGGATTGAGGTTTGCATCCTTGAAATTGAACGTCTTAACGACTTGTGTATATTCTTCCATAAGATTTGTCTTATACTTATAAGCATGCCATCCTGACGGAAGTACACGTGTCTGATACTGCGGAAAGCCCTTATTGATTCTTGCCCTCTGAGTTTCTGTCGGAACTACGTCTGTATGCTTTTCGGGAAGATTTGTATAATACTTTCTGAGTGTATCAAGATACTGGAAGCCTGTATCGTGGTCAGGCATGAGGTATGAGCCTTCACCATACTCGTTCCATGTACTTGTGAATACAAAGTTTTCTGTCCACTTCCACTCATCATTTGTTCTCTTATATGTGGGAAGATACTCGTTTATTACCCACTGCTGAAGCTTATCCCATTCTTCAACGCTGATTCTTCCGTATCTTTCATAGTGCCACGGGATAGAGTCAAATCCGGGAGAAACTGTAGGAACTACGTAAGAAGTACCAATAGTTTCTACTCTTTCGAGGTTTTCTCTTACATTTACTTTATATGAGTTACCTTCTGAACCCCAACCGTATGCATAGTAAGCTTCAATTCCGGATGGTGCAAGATTCTTTGGCGTACCGCCGGAAAGAAGTACAACACCATCAAAGCCATAACTCTTTGCAACTTCGTCAAGGTAATCCATTTCAACCTTAGCTGCTTCAGGGCTGCCGAAGTACGAGCTGTTTGAGATGTTATCGCCTGCAAATGCACAAAGAATTATTTTATTATCAATCTTGAGGTATCTTTCGTCAAGGAAGTAATGTTCAAACCAGAAAGGCACAACATACTCTCTGAAGTATTCTGCGTCAAATATGTTGCTTCCACCATAATTTGAAGCTTCCCAGATTATACAGTAATCCATATAATCCGAATACTTGGAATACATATATCCGTCATGAAGCTGCGAATGGGATTCTGTATTATTCTTAAGCGGAATTACTCCCTTGCCTGTAGGATACCAGCAGAATGCCTGGAAGTCTATACCGTGCTCTACAAAATACTTGATTTCCCAGTCTGCACTTTCGGGTGAACCCTCGTCATAGTATCCGAGGACCGGTTCACGTTCTTCAAAAGGAGTGATACAAGCCCAACCCTTATGTTTTCCAACCTTCCAGATTGAACAAACGTTTATACCAACTGTATAATCATCATAGTTTGCTCTTGCTTCGGGAACGGGAACATAATCATCATATTCAACTATTTCAAACATTTCAAAATCGTCAAACTTATTTATACCGCCCTTGTTTTCGATTCTGAGAGAATCTATAACAGATGATGCCGGTATATTAATCTTACCGATTGAACGTCCGTTAAGCAAAATATCAGCCTGATTTGTCACTGTGTTTACATCAAGTCTGAATCTGTACCAGAACTTTGTTGAGAGAGTGTAAAGTTCTTTTCCTCCAGCCATAAGCTTTCCGTCAACAACGGAGATCTTTACTACGTCCTTGCCTTTTCCGGAGAGAATGTAATCAAAACCTTTGCCTCCTCCGTTAAGCAAGAGAACGTTTGATGCAATTCTTCCTTTTGACTCTGTAAACTTATGCTCTACTATAGAGTTGTCATAGAGAGCAAGTTCATAGTCGTATTGGTTTGAAGTTACTTCAGTTTTGGGCAGAAGAACCTTACCTGTTGTCTTCCAGCCGTACAGTTCTTCAATTCCGAATCTTTCAAATGTCTCAAACTGCAAATAGTTGACATAAATTCTCAGGAAACCTGTTGTTACTGTTCCTGTGCATTTTTCATCTGTTGCAAATCTGAAATTGAGAATGTTGTCTGAAACAAGGTCGCTTTCGCCATAGCTTACATCGTTGATAATTGTTGTTGCTTTGAGTGCATCAAGGTCAAGTATAAGTCTGAAAGTGAATGTTTCTGCCTTATCGTCAACAAACGCATTCTCCATAATCTTTTTGTATGATCCGTCGGGAAGGAGAATTGCCCATGCATTATCAATAGTCTTTATTTTATAAGTTAACCAGCCATTTTCGTCACGAAGCTCTATGTATGTTCCGTTTACACCTGTCTTGATAAGTGTTTCTACAACAACTTTACCTGTATCGGTATAAGACAAGTCTCTGATAAGAGCCGTACCAAGAGTATCACTTATGTCGGTGAGGTTTACATACGAAACGTTATTTGTGAGTTTAATCGGTCCACCCGCATTATCATGAACCCAGCCTGCCTGAATTCGCTCTGCAGTCGGGCCTTTTGAAGTGGAAATGTCGCTCATTATACAGTCGACATTAAGCTCATCTGCAAGAATATATGCTCCTCTGTCAACATCAACAAGAGTTCCCTTTACTCTGTTTTCGGGAAGTGCAACTCTATTGATTATTGCAGCACTTTCGCTTCTCTTTATATCCGATTCCGGCATAAAGAAACCGTATTTATCACTGCCGAATATAATACCTGCGTTATACAGTGTCTTTATTTCCTCTGCAAGGGGCTGACCCTCGCGAACGTCCGGCACTTCCTTTACATCATTAATAGCAGTGTAATATCCGTCAGGCATTGCATCATAAAGAAGCTTTGCCATCTCAATTCTCTTAATGTTTCTTGTCAGACTGTCAAACTGACCTTCAACAATTATGCCGTTTTCCATAGCATAGTCTACATACATCTGGTACCATTCACCTGAAACCTCGGGAATGGCCTTACCGTTATATGCAGCGTTTGCTCTTGCTGCCATTGTGATACCCTGAGCTACTGTTACAGAGCCTCCGGGTGAAAACATATCGTCAGCTGTTCCATTCATGAAACCGAGCTTGTATGCACTTTCTACATCTTTTGCAAACCAGTTTTTCTCGGAAACATCTTTAAACTGACCTTGTGTATAGTTTTCTGTCTGTGTAAATGCTGCATTTACGCCTACAGAAAGCATTGCCACAACTGCAAGTACTATGATACTTACAGAAATAAATGTTCTTTTCATCTTACCTCTCCTTTTCACATTTTTTGGCTGAAAAAACACCTACAATATTGTAACATATACACAAATGGAATTCAAGACAAATTTATCATCTTTTAAATATTTTGTACACTATTGCTAAATATAATTTAACCTTTTTAGTCAAATACACCCAAACACATTTTTCATAATGTGGACTGTTTTTCATTTATTAAAATTTTTTTCTTTTTTCTGCAATATTTGGACTGATATGTTTCATTGCTTTTTAGTTTTTTCCTAAATTGTCAACAAATACAAAAAACGTATTGACAAAAGCTTTACAGCGTGATAAAATTAGTTAGACAAATTTAAGGTAAATTTTTTTACTGTTTAATATAATATTAATAGAGGTGCATTTTTTAATAAGTAGGCAGATTTGCAAAAGCGGTTTGTCACCGTGTTTTTTCTGCTCAAAGGGAAAAAGTGCCGAAGCGTCGTATGACAAAGCGGTCGCTGGGCATAAGGTTAACAATCTTATGACTGTCACATAAGTTTTTTATGTTGTGCTTGTGTGTTGTGCTATTGGTTTTTAACTTTTCTGGTTTATTTTTCCAAGAACCGATAGCAAATATCGGTTCTGTTTTTATTTATTCATTATGCATTTATGAAAGGAGTTATAAATTACATTATGAAAAAGCAAATATTCTATGGTGCAGGTACTGCCCTTATAACACCCATGAAAGACGGGAAAATTGATTTTGACAAATTCGGGTTACTTATAGAGGACCAAATTAAAAACAAAATTGACTCTTTAATTGTCTGCGGTACAACAGGTGAGTCAGCAACTCTCAACGACACTGAGCACCGTGAACTTATCAAGTTCTGTGTTGATGTAACCGCAAAGCGTGTCCCCGTTATAGCAGGTACAGGAAGCAACGACACAAACTATGCTATCAGTCTTTCAGCTCATGCGTGTGAGCTTGGAGTTGACGGACTTCTTCTTGTGACACCTTACTACAACAAAACCACACAAAGAGGTATTGTAAAGCATTTTCAGGCAATAGCAGATGTTGTCGACAAGCCTATGATTCTTTACAACGTTCCGTCGAGAACAGGGCTTAACATACTTCCAGCAACCTACAAGGAGCTTTCTTATCACGAAAACATTGTTGCCGCAAAGGAAGCAAACGGAAACATATCCGCAGTTGCCGAAACAATACATCTCTGCGGCGACGACCTCAAAATTATTTCGGGCAACGACGACCAGATTGTTCCCATAATGGCACTTGGCGGAATCGGTGTTATCTCGGTTCTTTCAAATTTGCTTCCTCTTGAAACCCATCAGATGTGTAAGGATATGCTTGACGGAAACACCGCAAGTGCTGCACAGTTTCAATTAAAATACATTCCTCTTATCAATGCATTATTCTGCGAAACAAACCCAATTCCTGCAAAAGCGGCAATGGAAGCTCTCGGATTCTGCACCGGTGAATTAAGGCTCCCGCTTGCAGAGATAAGCGACAGTAACAGAGCAGTTTTATTCGACGAAATGAGAAAAGTCGGATTAAGTTTCTGAAAACGAAAAATACAAGGAGAAAAGCTTACCGTCATACGTTTATGGCGGTCTGTAAAATCAAATGACGAAAATAATTGTAAGTGGTATAAACGGAAGAATGGGACGTGCTATCGAAAGCATGTGCCGTGAAAATGACGATTTTGAGATTGTAAGCGGTATTGACACAAGTCTTGGGATTCCGCACTCCTTCCCCACAGTTTCAAGTCCCTTTGAACTTGATGTCAAAGCAGATGCTATTATTGATTTTTCTCATCATTCGGCAAGCAAAGCCCTTTGTGAATACGCAATTAAAACCGGTACTCCCGTCGTGTTTGCCACCACCGGTTACTCGGACGACGAGCTTGAGGTTATAGAAAAAGCTAGTGAAAAAATTGCAATTTTCAAGAGCGGAAATATGAGTGTCGGAATAAATCTTCTTATTGAGTTATCAAAAAAGGCAGCCATGGCACTTAGTGATTTTGATATAGAAATTATTGAGCAGCACCACAATCAGAAGTTAGACGCACCAAGTGGCACTGCACTTATGATTGCCGAAGGTATAAAGGCGGTAAGGTTCGACAGCGAATACATTTACGACAGGACCGGTGTGCGTCAGAAAAGAGCCTCCAACGAAATCGGTATACATTCTGTAAGGGCAGGTTCAATTGTTGGTGAACATCAGGTGATACTTGCAGGGCCAAACGAAGTTGTAACTCTCAATCACAGTGCTTGTTCAAGAGAAGTTTTTGCCGATGGGGCTTTAAAGGCTGTTACGTTTATTAAAGGCAAAGCTCCCGGAATGTACGATATGCACAAGATGCTTAAAAGCATCATATAATTCAGAACAAATTAAAATGCACTCGGCGTTTAAATTCGAGTGCATTTTTGTTATACCTATTTAACTTGCAAAACCACTTTCCCAACATTCTTTCCTTTATAAAGAATATCGTGTGCCGCTTCTGCCTGTGTTATCGGCAACACCGCATGTATTGTCGGCTTAACCTCACCCGATTCAATTTTCGGGAACACCTTTTCAACAAGTTCTTTTAAAATCTGTGCTTTAACTTCGGGTGCTCTTGACCTGAGTGTACTACCTATGATTCTTACATTTCTTACATAAATATTTTTAAGGTCAATTTCGGTTTTCTGCCCTGCAAGTGCCGCAATCATTATCCATCTTGCTCCATGTGTCAAATAATGAATACATTTTCCCATTATCTCACCACCAAGACAGTCGATTGCAACGTCAA
>JAZQVQ010000217.1:0-4747 GCA_045631825.1 Eubacteriales bacterium
TTGACATAAAATTGTCTATAAAATTATCATAAAATTATCTATAAAATAGGTACTCTTACGACATTGTAAGAGTGCTTTTTTTATGCTATATTTTAGGCACAAAGGAGTTGATTTTATGAATGATATCTCAACATATATAAAAAACCATAGAAAATTAAAAACATTGGATTTTCTTACAGTATATCTTACTATAATCGAACTTATAAAAGATGGGAAAATTGAGTTGAAACAAAATGTATAGTTATTTTAATCCAAACCCAATAAAAAATAAGCGTGTTGGCGATTGTGTTGTAAGAGCAATATCAAAAGCATTAAATCAATCTTGGGAAGAAACATATATTGAATTGTCTTTGCTTGGGTACATTATGGGCGATTGGGGTTCAAGCAATGCCGTTTGGAATGCTTATTTAAAATCCAAAGGCTTTACAAGGGAAATTGTTTCCAACGATTGCCCCGAATGCTACACCATAAATGATTTTTGCGAGGAATACCCGCAGGGAGTTTATGTAATCGGCACAGGCTCACACGCAGTATGCGTTATTGACGGAACAATTTTTGATACTTGGATGTCAGGCGATGAAACGCCGATATATTTTTATAGAAAAGAGGAATAAATTATGGCTTATGGAAATTATGCACCATTCTACAGAGGGGGTTATTTTAACCCTATGCAGACACCGACAATGCCACAAATGGCAGATAACCAAGGACAGTTTAATCAGCCTTATCAAGCACCAATGCAAACTAATTTTACACCCAACAATCAGCCAACAAACGATATGATTTGGGTATTGAACGAGAGCGAAGCGACCTCATATCCCGTAGCATTAAATAATTCGGTTGTTTTGTGGGATAAAAATAACCCGACTATATATATAAAGTCTATGAACTCACAAGGCATACCATCAATGAGAATACTTGATTTTGCGGAAAGGAACACAGATACACCAAAATCAGCTCCAAATTCGCCCGTAGAGCATAAATGTACTTGTGGCGATAAATTTGCCACCAAAGAGCAAATAAACGATTTAAGGGGCAAAATTGACGATTTAACGGCAAAGTATGAAGAAATTTCAAAGTCTATGGTTGAAAAACCAAAAACAACAAGCAAAAAAGTAAAGGAAAGTGAGGAATAAAATTATGGCTAACCCTTTATTTAGCGCCTTTGGAAACAATAATCAATTTGGAAATTTAATCCAACAAGCACAGGCATTTAAAAGACAATTTGCAAATATAAATCCTCGTGCAGAAGTTGAAAGACTTTTGCAGTCGGGGGCGATGAGCCAAAGTCAGTTTAACCAATATTCGCAGATTGCTCAACAAGTCGCACAGATGATGGGCAAATATTAAGGTTATAATCAAGAGCGTACGGCTTGATTTATAATAAATTTATTCTATAAAGGAGAAAATATAATGATGGATAATTCAAATGATTTTGCAACAGGCTATGCAGTTGGTAGAGATAGTACCAACGGTGGCTATGGCAACGGTGGTATGTTCGGTAACGACTCTTGGGCGTGGATTGTAATCCTTCTTTTGTTTGGGTATGGTCGTGGCTTCGGCGGCTTCGGTGGAGGCTATGGCGGTGGAAGTGGCGTAGGAGAAAATTATGTTCTTGCTACCGACTTTGCTACTATCGAGCGTAAACTTGATGGCATTAACAATGGAATCTGTGACAGCACATTCCAGTTAACAAACACTCTTAACAACAATTTCCGTTCTGTTGACAATGCAATTTGCACACTTGGTTATCAGGCGTTGCAGAACACCAATGCAATACAGACACAGTTAGCAGATTGTTGCTGTGGGATTAAGGGAGAAATCAAAGATGTTGCTTACGGCAATGAAAGAAACAGTTGGAATATTTCTAAACAGATTTCCGATTGTTGCTGCGACCTCGAAAAGATGAATATGCAGAACAGATTTGATGCACAGGCTTATAATTGCAACACATTACAGGCAATAGATGCATCTACTGACCGCATCTTAAAGTATCTCGCAGACGAAAAGACACAGGCTCTCCGTGATGAGAACTTTGCACTTCGTTTACAAGCTTCACAGGCAAAGCAAAATGCATTCTTAATTGATGCGTTGGGTGAAAAATGTCCTCAACCTGCTTATGTTGTAAACGGTCCTACACCTGTAACTTTCCCCACTAACTGCTGTGGTCAAGTAAACTATGCAGGTAATGGTTGTGGCTGTGGCGCATTCTAATTGAATAATTAGACTACTTTCCGTTAAGTCGGAATGTTCGGTATTTGACCGATAATGTTAAAAGGCGGTAGGGTAGTCATAACCTTATCGCCTTATTTTATTTGAAAGGATTTGATTTTATGGCGGCTGAATATTCAGCAATAGCACTTCAAACTGTAGAAGTGGACGACAATATTATATTTGCAAACAGTTTTAGAGCTTGTCGCAAAGGCTTTATCGAACACAGGAATGATAGTGGTTTATTTTTCTTAAAAGGTGTTTCTAATGGTTGCAGAGCAACTTATCGCGTAACATTTGATGGAAATATCGCAATAGCAACAGGTGGCACAGTTGAGCCAATAAGTGTTGCTTTAACTATCAATGGCGAAGCACTCGGCAACGCAACCGCTACCGTTACACCTGCCGCAATAGGTGATTTCTTCAATGTGAGTATAACCACCTTTGTAGATATTCCTTGTGGTTGTTGCGTGACAGTTTCCGTAGAAAACACAAGCGATACAACGGCGATTGATGTTACAAATGCGAACATCATATTTGACCGCGTGGCATAACGAAAGGAGTGTTGATTTATGGAATATATTGAAAAGATTAAAAAAATGCTTTGCAAGGAACTTGACGAGTATGCTATGAAGCAGAAACTGACAGGTGGCGACCTTGATATGATTTGGAAACTCACCGATACCGTGAAAAATCTCGACAAGATTGAAATGCTCGAAGAAGAAAGCGAAGGTTATTCCGAAGCAAGAGGCGGTAGAGGTCGTGGGCGTTCTTATATGCACGGCTCGTCTTACGATGATGATATGATGTATTCGGAACGCAGAGGCAGAGGCAGAAATGCAAAGCGCGACAGTAGGGGTCGTTATTCAAGTGAGGGCGGTTCTTATGATGGTGGTTCTTCTTATGATGATTATTCGGAAGAAAGTTCATACAGAGGTGGCCGTGGATATAGCCGTGGCGATGCCAAAGACCATATGATGAATAAACTTGGCTCTATGATGGAGGACGCCGACCCAAACGAGCGAGAAATCCTCAAAGATTGTATGAGGAAATTGGAACGAGCATAACAAACAAGGACGGTGGTATGTATATGGAACAATTTGAAGATAAAGTCACGCCTACGCAACTAACAACAGAATACCAAGAAGCGATTGACATCTTCCCCGCTTTACACAAGTATAAGATATTGCATAACACCGACAACCTAAAAAAATTATGTGTTGAAATTGCACAGTTTTGCCGTGCGGTTTACGCATCAACCCAAAATGAGCAAGAACGCAAGATTTATTATGATATGCTTGAAAAATTGAATAAAAAATAAAATTATATTTTTGCCACTCCGCAAGGGGTGGTTTTTTGTTTTTAAAAAAAGTTGAAAAATTTTAAAGAAAAGTATTGACAAGTGTAAAAATATATGTTAAAATAAAGTTACAAAATTCAAGGAGGAACAAAAAAATGACTTACAAATGTTATGATTGCGAAAGAACTTTTGATGAACCAAAATTCACAAAAGAGGCACACGGAGAAGTATTTGCTTGTTGTCCGTATTGTAACGGAAGTTTTGATGAAGCTGAAAAATGCGAAATTTGTGGCGAATACTTTTTTGAGGACGAATTAAACGGCGGCGGGGTTTGCGATGATTGTGTAGATGAATACAAAAATGATTTTGACACTTGCTATGCAATATCAGAAAGCGCACCGAAAGAAGAAATCAAAATCAACGCTTTGTTGGCTTCTTTGATAAGTGTTTCAAAAATTGAAGCGGTTTTATGTCACATTTTAAAAGAAGCAGAATATGTTGACTGCTCGCAATTTGTCAACCAAGACAAAGATTGGTTTGCCGAAAAACTTTTAGAGGAGGTGAAAAAATGACATTAGGCGAAAAAATTAAACAATTCCGCAAAGACCATTTGTTGACGTTGCGACAAGCATCCGAAATATTTGAAGTTAGTCCTGCGGAAATTACAAGGCTCGAAAGCCAAAAAAACAATCCACATTTTATAACAGTTAATAAGTGGGAAAAGAAACTTGAAGAAGCAGAAAGGGAGGTTGAATAATGTTTTGGTTGGGTTTCTTTTCGGGAGGTTATGTTTTTGGATTGATTGAATTTATAGGCATATTGATTTATGCAATTAAAAGGAGGAATAAAAAGTGATTTTTGACGATATGACAAACGAGGACATTGATATGTTCATATTGTTAGAAAACAAAAGCAAAATGGAACAAGATGAAATTTTAGGAAATTTAGAAAAGAGGTAAAATGATATGGCAGAGCCTATACTTATCTATGGAAAATCGGGAAGTGGCAAAAGCAGAAGTTTGAAAAATTTTGAAAAAGATGAAATTCTTTTTATAAATGTTATTTCAAAGCGTTTGCCGTTCCAAAAAAAGTTTGATTATGAGTTGAAAACATCAAATTATGAATTGATTAAAGAAAAGTTGTCTAAAATGCCTTGCAAGATTGCTGTTATAGATGATGCAGGTTATTTAATGACAAACACTTTTATGACAGGACATAGCAATCCAAAAGGCGGAG
>JAZQVQ010000218.1:0-4196 GCA_045631825.1 Eubacteriales bacterium
GGATTTGAACGTACAAATCCGCACGTTAGGGGTTTCACACCCCTAATACCCCGTGAAGAAAGGAGGAGATTCCAATGAACACAGTAAGCATTGTTGCCGTTGCAGTTCTCGCATTTGCATCCAACGCAACCGCAACAGTAATCAAAAATAAACTTCAGAAGAAAGGAGTGATTGAATGAGAAGCAGACACATAAGGGTGAATTTTTATCTTAACAAAAACGAGTGCAACAAACTTCAAAGTCTTTGCAAAGAAACAGGTCTGACAAAATCAATGTTGTTTCGTTATATGATTAACGGCTGTGTTCCGAAGCAAATGCCGCCTGCCGACTACACAAAACTTTTAAAAGAGTTTAATGCAATCGGCAGGAATTTAGATCAGCTTCTTGTTGTTGCCCGCACACAAAAATATATCAACACACCCGAATTGATGAAGGCTCTCAAAGAGATTGATTTTCTGAAAAATGAACTTGTTTCCGCATTCAATCCAAGCGAAGAATAGCTACTACAAAACTTTGGAGTATCAAAGGAAGAATAGATAGAGCTCTTGACTATGCCACTAATCCCGACAAGACAAGATACACCGATGAGGAACTTCAATCTCTTTATGATGTAATGGATTATGCGATGAATGACTCGAAAACAGAGCAGAAATGTTATGTTGAGGGACTGAATTGTTCAAAGGAAAATGCGAGAGATAATATGATGGCTGTTAAAAAAAGATTTCGTAAAGTTGATGGGATTTTAGCTTTTCACGGCTACCAATCTTTCGCACCCGGTGAAGTAACTCCGCAACTTGCACACGATATTGGAGTGGAACTTGCCACAAGAATGTGGGGAGATAAATTCCAAGTTATCGTTGCAACTCATCTCGACAAAGAACATATACACAATCACTTTGTTATCAACTCCGTATCGTTTGTTGACGGCAAAAAGTACAACTCCTGCAAAGAGAGTTACAGACTTTTGAGAAAGACTTCCGATGAAATTTGTCGGGAGTACGGTCTGTCTGTAATTGAAAAACCGAAGTCCTCTGAACGAGTACCGTACAATATTCACGAAGCAGAAAAGAACAACCATCTGACCAAAAACAACTTTATAAAGAATGACATTGATGAGTGTATTCTGCTCTCAGTAAGTGAGCAGGATTTCTTTTCACATATGCAACGCAGAGGTTACTCATTCGACTTCAATCGCAAATATCCAACCATATCTCACCCGAACTATGCAAAAGCAAGACGACTGTATAAGCTCGGTGATGATTACACTCCCGAAAACATTTTAAAGAGAATCCGACAATCACCAAGGCGACAAAAAATCAACTTTCCTATACAGGATAACTTGGTGGACAAATATTTTATTCCTATGCAAAACACCTCTTACCAAGAGGTATATGTACGCTTCATTACAGTAGTTAAAACCGTAAAGAAGCATCCCAATTCAAACCGATATTTGTACTCTACTCTTTATACGGAAATAAAGAAACTTCACCAACTTGTGGAACAACAAAACCTTTTATGCGGAAATGATATTGACACTCCCGAACAACTTGCAGACTTCAAGCAATCCCGAAAGGATGAAATAAAAGAACTTGAAGAAGCAAGAAGTATTTTAAGAAACGAATTAAAGGTTGCTGTTCGTAACGGTGATGAAAAAGAAATCAGAGAACTTAAAGAACACATCAAGAATCTCTCAGGTCGTATATCTATACTGCGGAGAGATGTTATTGTTTGTGAAAGAATTGATAATCAAAAGCCCGTTATAGACGAGCGAATTGACGAGTGCAAAAAAATGAACATAAGAAAGGAGATTAACCACAATGAGCAGTTCAGGCGAAGCCGCTGAACAGGTAATGCGGATAACTATGGACGGTGTGCAAATGTTAATCAAGCTGTCAGGTGACAGTGCTGAACGATTACAGCGAATGATTACCCTTGCACTCAAAGACAATAATACGCCCTCAAAGGGTAAAGCATCACTCAAAAAAATGCTCAAAACCAACAGTGCTGTAACTATCTTTGAAGTCAATGATAAAGACTTGAAAAGATTTTGTGAAGCCGCTAAAAAGTACGGCATAATGTATCACATTCTTAAAGATAAGAACAGTAACGACGGCAAGTGTGACATTATGGTAAGAGAAGAAGATTCATCAAAGGTGAACAGAATTTTTGAGAGATTCAATCTTGGATTAAACAAAAAGTCTTCTGTTCGTGATGCTCTTGACAGGACAAGGAAATCTCAAAAGGAAGTTCCTGTGAGAAGTCAACCCGGTAAAACACCAGATGATAAATTTATCGAGATGTTGCTTAACAATCCACCGCAGAAAGAAAAGCCGTTCAACGACAACCCTTCTGTGGCAAAGACGGAAAAATCCCGTCCGTCCGAGCCTACTTTCGGGGAACGAAACAACCGTATGTCCCCCTCAGAACGGGATTGGACAAATTCCAAGGCTGAAGCTCGCCCGTCAGTTCGTGCAAGGCTGAAAGAGATTAAAGCCGAACAGAACAGGACAAAAAGCGAAGCCGCAGAAATCAAAGTACCAACAAAAAAGAAATCCAAAAAGAAAGGAGTCAAAGAAAATGTCAGAACTTGACGATATTATTATGAATGAACAGAACGGAACGCAGAGCAACACAAAAGAACAGCCTACGGAAGCCAAAAACGAAAAATCTTTTGATAAGGAGGCTTGGGCAAAACGCAGGCAGGAAATTAAGAACGATGTATATGCTATGCTTGACAAAGCATCAAGCGGTCTTTCCGTTCCGCTTAACTATGTTCGTTATCTTGCAGTTCAGAGCCGCTTTGACAGATATGCTGTCAGCAATTCTCTGTTGGTTGCACACCAGATGCCCGAAGCACTTAAACTCCGTGACTTAGAGGCGTGGAACAAGTCAGGTGTATATATCAAGAAAAATGAAACAGGTATATATATCCTTGAACCCGGCAAAGAGTTCAAACGTGAGGACGGCAGTGTAGGGACTTACTATGAGCCTAAAAAGGTTTTCGATATTTCACAGACTACCGCTGTTCAGAAAATCCCGCCCAAGAAAAGATACAACGAGCGTCTGCTTATAAAGGCACTTGTTAACACATCACCCGTACCCGTTGAAATCCGAAACGACCTCCCCGAGAATGTTTCTGCACTTTACAGAAGCGAAGATAAGGTTATTCATATCAGACAGGGTATGAGGGGCGATGACATCTTCCGTGCATTGTCAAAAGAAATTGCACACGCAAGATTGGACAAGGGAGATTACAGCCGTGACAAGTGCGAAGTATCGGCATACGGTATTGCTTTTATCTCTTGTGTCAGAGCAGGTATTGACCCCACTGACATTGACAGAAAGAAAAATCCGTTTGAGGGTATGTCACCCAAGGATATAAGGCAGGAACTTTCTGCTATCCGTGATGAAGCAAACAGTATGTCACAGAGTATGTCAAAGAGTCTTGAAACAAAAAACAAAAACAGAGATGCAAGATAAAGGGGTTTGCCGATGAAATCTGATAAACGAGTAATTACCGTTGACAGCTTTGAACACGATTTACTCATAAACGGTTTCAATGAGTTTCGCAATAAACTTCTTGAAGAAGACAAACCTCTTGAAGATGTTGATGAACTTCTTATGAAAATCATAGATGCACCATTCGCAAAAGAAAAAAGGAGATTTGACCGTGAGGCAAGATAAGTTTTCAAGAACTAATCTCATTCTCTATGCCTGCGGTTTAATTCCCGTTGTATGGCTTGGTTTGTTGATAGCACCGTATATAAACGGCGGACTTGTGAGCATTGTAAATAATCTTTCCGTTGCATTTGCCAATCCACTAAACATAACAATTTGTGAGGACAGCTTAAAAACTGTCCTCATTTTAATTGTTGCGTATGCCATTGGTATCGGTATATATCTTTCAAGTGAAAAGAATTACCGCAGACGGGAAGAACACGGCTCTGCAAAATGGGGCTCTCCGAAGGCGCTGAACAGGAAGTATTCAAACAAGAAAGCCATCGAAAATAAAACACTCACCCAAAACATGGCTATCGGTCTGGATGGCAGAAAACACCGCCGCAATCTGAACATTCTGTGCTGCGGCGGTAGCGGCTCCGGCAAGACCCGATTCTTTGCCAAAATCAATGTGATGAACGCGAACACCAGCTTTGTATGCCTCGACCCAAAAGGCGAGCTTCTGCGTGACACCGGAAA
>JAZQVQ010000219.1:0-1752 GCA_045631825.1 Eubacteriales bacterium
CCATAATCACCATTATTATTCATTTCAACAGCTGTTGTTACAGCTTGAAGCAAGCTGTCCTCATCTATACCTGCGATAAAGAAACAAGCCTTATCAAGAGCCTCAGGACGTTCTGTCGATGTACGGATACAGACGGCAGGAAAAGGATGTCCAATACTTGTAAAGAAGCTACTTTCTTCAGGCAGTGTTCCACTATCGGACACAACTACAAAAGCATTCATCTGCAGGCAATTATAATCGTGAAAACCAAGCGGTTCATGCTGAATCACCCGTTTATCAAGTTTAAACCCACTTGCCTCCAGACGTCTTTTACTTCTCGGATGACAGGAATACAAAATCGGCATATCGTATTTCTCTGCAATTTTATTGATAGCACTGAACAAAGATATAAAATTCTTTTCAGTATCAATATTCTCCTCTCTATGTGCAGAGAGAAGTATATATTTACCTTTTTCAAGTCCGAGTCGATTATGTATATCGGAGTTCTCAATTTCAGAAAGATTACTATGCAGTACCTCCGCCATAGGCGAGCCTGTTACATATGTACGTTCTTTTGGCAATCCACAATCGGCAAGGTATCTTCTTGCGTGTTCAGAATATGCCATATTTACATCGGAAATAATATCAACTATTCTTCGGTTAGTCTCTTCGGGCAGGCACTCATCCTTACATCTGTTACCTGCTTCCATATGGAAAATCGGTATGTGCAGACGTTTTGCAGAAATTGCCGAAAGGCACGAGTTTGTATCTCCCAATATCAAAAGAGCATCGGGCTGTATCTGGCTCATAAGTTTATATGAGCAACTTATAATATTTCCAACTGTTGCACCAAGGTCATCGCCAACAGCGTCCATATACACCTCGGGTTTATCAAGCCCCAGGTCCTTGAAAAACACTCCATTAAGATTATAATCATAATTCTGTCCGGTATGTGCGAGTATACAATCAAAATACTGTCTGCATTTATTTATGACCGCGGCAAGACGTATTATTTCAGGACGTGTGCCTACGATAATCAAAAGCTTCAGCTTTCCGTTTTCCTTCCACTTTATATCAGAATAATTTGTTTTGAGCTTCATTATTATTCCTCCACCATTTCATAGAATGTATCAGGTTTATCAGGGTTAAACTGTTCATTTGCCCACATTACCGTTACCAGCTCCTGTGTATCAGACAAATTTATAATGTTATGTGTATATCCCGGCAACATATGCACCGCTTGTATTTTATCTCCCGAAACTTCAAAGTTTAAAACTTCCTGTGTTCCGATTTTTCTCATTTGAATAAGTCCTCTGCCGCTGACAACAATAAAAAATTCCCACTTGGTATTATGCCAATGCTGTCCCTTTGTGATACCCGGCTTTGAGATATTCACGCTTACCTGTCCGCAATTTGCTGTCTTGAGAAGTTCGGTAAAGCTTCCTCTGTCATCTACATTCATCTTTAAAGGGAAAGACACCTTTTCCTTTGGAAGATAACTGAGATACGTACTTTGCAGTTTCTTTGCAAAGCTATTATAAGGAATTTCCGGCATAACAAGAGTGTTTGTCTGTTCTTTAAAGCTATGCAGCAAATCCACAATTTCGCCAAGTGTTACCCTATGGGTAATCGGCACGGCACAATATTTTCCGCTATCGGCAAGAACTGTCTTTATACCATCAAATTCACATCGGTGCTCCCTGCCCTGCAGTGCTGCAACCATTTCGTCAACAAGGTCATCAATATAGAGCAGTTCAAGCTCAACAGACACAT
>JAZQVQ010000220.1:0-6205 GCA_045631825.1 Eubacteriales bacterium
AGCACTTTGCAGAAAATTAGATATGCCCTCACGAAATTTAGAAAAAAGCTCTCCCGAAAAGCTCCGTGACAAGTGGAGGGTGCAAGGATTGCACGTGGGTGCACTCTGCACGAGGATCTTCGAGGGGATTAAAGCATCATAGGAAAAAGCCCGCCACTAATAAAGGGAAATCCCCAGAAACCGTAGGTTTCGGTGGCGACTTTTGGTTACTTTTCCTCGAGCGGAAAAGTAACTCCCCCGCGGATAGCGGGCGTATTTGCTGCGGTCAGCAAAAAAACAGACTAAGAAGAATAACGCTCCCTTGCAGAAGTGGAAAAACCCCCGCTTAATAAAAAACAAACTAAGAAGATGAAAGCCAAGGCAAATAAACCTAAACATTAAAAGTTCTTTGCATACTTTCTTACAAGAAAGTATGAGAAAAAGAAAAAAGAAAAAAGAAAGCCCGACAATGCTGCAAAAAGCAAAGTCGGGACAAATTTATTTTGATTAAATAAAGTTTAGAAATCTATTCTTTCGAGGATATAGTTCTTAACATCTTCAATTTTAATTCTTTCCTGTTTCATTGTATCTCTGTCACGGACAGTAACACAACCATCAGTTTCGGACTCGAAATCGTATGTTATGCAGAAAGGAGTACCGATTTCGTCCTCACGTCTGTAACGCTTACCGATAGAGCCGGCATCATCATAGTCTACCATAAACGACTTTGAAAGCTCGGCATAAAGCTTTGTAGCACTGTCGGAAAGTTTCTTTGAAAGGGGAAGAACGGCAGCCTTAATGGGAGCAAGTGCAGGATGCAAATGAAGAACAGTACGTACATCTCCACCCTCAAGCTCTTCCTCGTCGTATGCATCTATAAGGAATGCAAGAGCAACTCTGTCTGCACCAAGAGAAGGCTCAACAACATAAGGAATATATTTTTCATTTGTTTCGGGATCAAAGTATTCCATAGGTTCGCCGCTCTGGGTCTGGTGAGCCTTAAGGTCAAAATCAGTTCTGTCGGCAACACCCCAGAGTTCGCCCCAACCAAACGGGAATAAGAACTCAAAGTCAGTTGTTGCCTTGGAGTAATGTGAAAGCTCCTCTTTCTCGTGGTCACGAAGCTTTAAGTTTTCCTTTTTCATGCCAAGGTCGAGAAGCCATTTTTCGCAATAGTTTCTCCAGTATTCAAACCATTCAAGGTCTGTGCCGGGCTTGCAGAAGAATTCAAGCTCCATCTGTTCAAACTCACGTGTTCTAAAAGTAAAGTTTCCGGGAGTTATTTCATTTCTGAAGCTCTTACCAATCTGGCAGATACCAAAGGGAACTTTCTTTCTTGTGGTCCTCTGTGCATTTTTGAAGTTTACAAAAATACCCTGAGCTGTTTCGGGACGAAGATAAACCTCGTTCTGATTGTCTTCTGTAACACCGATGTGAGTCTTAAACATCATATTAAACTTGCGTATGGGAGTAAAATCACTCTTACCGCAACCGGGACAGCTTACGCCTTTTTCCATGATAAAAGCAGAAAGCTCGTCGTTGTTCATAGCCTCAACGTTTACCTGCAGATTGTTTTCCTGTACAAAAGCTTCAACAAGCTTGTCGGCTCTGTGACGCATTTTGCAGGATTTGCAGTCGATAAGCGGGTCATTGAAGTTTACAACGTGACCGGAAGCCACCCATGTTTCACGGTTCATTATGATTGCAGCATCAAGACCTACGTTGTAGGGGTTTTCCTGAACAAACTTTTTCCACCAGGCTTTTTTTACGTTGTTTTTGTACTCAACGCCGAGAGGGCCGTAATCCCAGCTGTTTGCCAGACCTCCGTAAATTTCACTTCCTGCAAATACAAAACCTCTGTTTTTACAGAATGCTACAATTTTTTCCATAGATTTTTCTGTGTTCTTCAATTTTTTCATTCCTTTTTATGTTTTTATTTTTAAATTTTCTAATTATAAATCGTTGCGGATAAGATCCTCGAAAGTTTCCCGCTTTACACGAATTTCCGGACCATTTTGTGTCAGCATAACAAGAGCAGGCTTTGGCAGACGGTTGTAGTTTGATGCCATGGAATAATTGTATGCACCAGTGACACAGACCGCAAGAATGTCATCGGGACAAGCTTTTTGAATTGTGACAGCCGGCTGAATTATATCTCCGCTTTCGCAACATCTGCCGACAACGTCTGCTACAAAATCCATTTTTTCGCTTGCCTTGTTGGCTATAAGACAGTAGTATGGAGCTTCATATAGGGCATACCTTGGATTGTCCGACATTCCACCGTCGACGGAAATGTAGTTTTTGTATCCGGGTATTGTCTTTATGTTCCCGACGGTGTAAAGCGTAACTCCGGCAGAAGCAACAATCGAACGCCCCGGCTCAAATAAAAGCATAGGCTTGGTTAAGCCGTGTTTGCGGCAGTTGTCATCAACGTGTGCGGCAATTTGTGAAAACATATAGTCTATATCGAGGTTTTGCTGACTTGGAATGTACCTTACACCAAAACCGCCGCCGAGATTGAGCATTTGAGTTTCAAACGAAAACAAATCCTTTACTTCTTTTATAAACGCAAACATTATATCACAAGCATCTAGAAAAGGCAAGGGGTCAAAACTCTGAGAACCTACGTGGCAGTGGAAGCCCAAAAGAGAGATTCTCCTTTTTGTCAGGGCATATTTTGTAAAATCAAGAGCTTGTCCTGTTTCGATGGATGAGCCAAACTTTGAATCGACATTTCCGGTTGCAATTTTTTGATTTGTGTGCAGGTCAATTCCGGGCGTGATTCTGAGAAGCACGTTTGCTTTTTTGTCATAGAGCTGACAGATATTGTCAATCAAATCAAGCTCACGCTTGTTGTCGGCAACAAAAAAACCTACGTTTTCCTTTATTGCAAACTCTATGTCAGAATAAGTCTTGTTGTTTCCGTGGAAAAAAATGTTGCGTGAGGGAAATGATGCACTAAGTGCAGTGTAAATTTCACCTGCAGAAACCGCATCAACACATAACCCTTCTTGATTACAGACGTTGTATATTGTCTTGAAGGACAACGCCTTGCTTGCATAGAGAATTTTTGATGATGGTAAATACTTTTCCGCTGCTGCCTTGTATTTGCGGCACATACTGCGGACTTTCATTTCGTCTATGACATATAAAGGCGTACCAAATTCTTTTGCAAGAACAGTGGTGTCGTAAGAGCCGACTGTAAAATGACCTTTTTCGTTTATTGAATAGTTGTCGTGAAGTAAAACTGTGTCCAAAGGAAAAAAACCCTTTCTTTGAAAAATCTGTTATTCCTGTTGCTCCGATGAGTCGTTTTCGCCTGTAGTTTCGTCAAGGAAAGAAATAAACTCGTTTATTATTTCCCAGACCTTTTGAACACCGTCACCGTTTTTTGATGAAAACGGGATGATTTCGACATCCTCGGGAAGAACAGGATTGTTTTTTATTTTGTCGTAAGCCTTGCCCCTCTCGGTTTTGTTAAGCTTGTCCGACTTTGTTGCGACAACCGCAAACGGAAGCTCGCTGTTTTTCAAAAACTCAACCATATTTTCGTCGTCACGTGTAAGTCCGACTTTCATATCAACAAGCTGAAGGTAAAGTCTTTGACCGGGAGTTGAAAAATATTTGTCGATAAGACCTCTCCACTTTTCGCGTTCCGAGAAAGAACGTTTTGCATACCCGTAACCCGGCAGGTCCACAAGATACAGAGAAGAATCTATGTCGTAACAGTTGACGGTGATGGTTTTACCCGGCTCAGAGCTGACTCTGGCAAGGCTTTTTCTGCCGAGCAGCTTGTTTATCAACGAGGACTTGCCGACGTTTGACCTTCCGCACATTGCAACCTGAGGTATTTCAGGACGCATTATGCCCGGAAGTTGAGAAGCAAGACCTGCGGTAAGTATAAGATTTGCCTTGTTGAGATTCATACTCTCACCCTTTGCTGTTTATTTATCAAAATTGACAGTTATACCTGCCCTTGAAATGCTCTTTTCATAATCAGGTGAAAAGATGGATTGTTCGGTGTCTGTACTGCCATCAACAAAAGAATTTCCGGCACTTTTGTCAAGAATTAAATCCAAAACTTGTCCCACGTGCTTGACAGGGATGAACTTTATATTTTCCTTTACAACTGGGTCAACTTCCTCAAGGTCGCTTATGTTGTCGTAAGGGAAGACGACAGTTTTTATGCCGTTTTTGTATGCCGCCATAGTTTTTTCACGTAGACCGCCGATGGCAAGAACTCGTCCTGTAAGAGTTATTTCACCTGTCATGGCAATGTCTTTTTTTGCTGCAAAGCCTGTAAGCTCGGACACAATGGCACTGACCATTGTAACACCGGCAGACGGTCCGTCTTTGGGAACGGCTCCCTCGGGCACGTGTATGTGAATATCGGAATTTTTGTAAAACTCACAGTCTTTGACGCCAAGCTCCACGGAGTGTTTTCTTATAAAGCTCACAGCGGCGTGAGCGGATTCTTTCATAACATCGCCAAGTTTTCCTGTAAGCTCCACCTTTCCTGTTCCGGGAACAGATAAAACCTCAACCTGAAGCATTTCTCCGCCAAGCTCTGTCCAGGCAAGACCGTTTACAACACCAACAAGGTTTTGTTCGGGCAAAGAGTCGGGCTTACACTTTCTTGCACCCAAAAGCTCGTTAACCTGCAAGGCAGAAACTTTGTAGTTCTTCTTATCTGAGGTTGCAATTTTCATTGCAATTTTTCTTATAAGAGAGGCAGTTTCTCTTTCCAGATTACGCACGCCCGCCTCTTTTGTATAATAGTCTATCAGTTCAAAAACTGCATCCTTCGATATGCTTAAATTTCTCTTTGTAAGCCCGTGACGCTTTAACTGTTTGGGGAAAAGATGACTTGAAAAAATGTCATACTTTTCGTTTCTTGTGTATGATGGAAGATTTATAACTTCCATTCTGTCATAAAGTGCGTCAGGGATAGTACTTGCGTTGTTTGCGGTTGCAATAAATATACAGTCCGAAATATCAAGCGGTATTTCAAGAAAATGGTCCCTGAAGCTTTTGTTCTGCTCAGAGTCAAGCACCTCAAGTAGTGCTGATGCAGGGTCTCCGTGAGAGTCCTTTGACAACTTGTCAATCTCGTCAAGCAAAACAACAGGGTTCATACTTCCGGCTCTTCCGATTGCCTCGACAATACGTCCCGGCATTGAGCCTATGTAGGTTTTTCTGTGTCCCCGTATGTCTGCCTCGTCACGAACACCTCCAAGCGAAATGCGTACAAACTTTCTGTTCATCGCCCTTGCAATAGAGCTTGCTATAGAGGATTTTCCCACTCCGGGAGGGCCGACAAGACAAAGTGTCTGACCTTTAAGTGACGGACTTAATTGCTTTACGGCAATATATTCAAGAATTCTCTCTTTAACCTTTTGCATACCATTATGGTCAGCATCAAGAATCTTTCTTGCCTTTTCGACGGAGAAAGTATCCTTTGTGAACTTGCCCACCGGCAGCTCGAGAATTGTATCAAGGAAGTTGCGTATAACAGAGCTTTCGGATGAGCCGAATGCCATCTTCGCAAGCTTTGAAGCTTCCTTTGCAAGCTTTTGTTTTGTTTCTTCGTCAAAAGCACTCTGTTCAATTCTTGCAAAGTATCCGTCCTCGTCGTCAATCTCTCCCATGCCAAGCTCGTCTTTAATTATCTTGAGTTGTTCACGAAGAAAATAATCACGTTGATTCTGTGCAAGCTGCTCACGCACTTTTTCGTGGAGCTGGCTTTTTGTTTCAAGAATTTCCTTTCCATTTTCAAGTATAAGTATGAGCTTTTCGAGACGCTTGCAGGGGTCACTTTCTTCAAGCACAGTCTGCTTGTCATCGTATTTGAAAAGTACGTTTGCGGCAATAAAATCGGCAAGAAGTCCGGGGTCCTGAATTGCCTGAACACTTACGATTACTTCTGTTGATAATTTCGGCAGATGCTTTATAAAATCCTTAAACACGTTTATAGTTTCAGCCATAAGAGCCTGAACTCTTACACTTGAATTATCAGAAAGATATACGGATTTTGTGAGGACGTTTGCAAGGGTAAAATCACCCTCGTCCTGAACGTCTATAAGCTCAGCTCTTGTTTTTCCCTCAATGAGAAGTCTGTAATTTCCGTCGGGCAGTTTTAATGACTGTTTGATTTTTGCAACACTGCCGACCTTGTGCATTACAGGTTTTTCGGATGGCTTGTCGGGATTTCTGACAGCCGAAAGGA
>JAZQVQ010000221.1:0-1907 GCA_045631825.1 Eubacteriales bacterium
ATCAGGTTGCGCTTTCTTCCCGCCTCTGCCAAGACCTTTTTCTCTCCAATATGCCATTGGGATTAATACCTTTTGCTCTTGTAGAATACGGGCGATGGTTTCGTTGCCTTTACCCTCCAAACACATACGGAATATATCTTGTACTACTTGTGCGGCTTCAGGATCTATAACCCACTTCTTTTTGTTCTCAGGTGATTTCAAGTACCCGTATGGTGGCTGGGATAGCGGCTCTCCTGCATTACCACGAAGTCTGTGGGAGCTTCTGACCTTACGGCTAATATCTCTTGCATACATCTCGTTCATAACGTTACGAAAGGGCGCAAGCTCGTTTTCGCCGTCTGCACTATCCACACAGTCATTTACTGCTATAAAGCGGATATTTCGGTCGGGAAAGTAGGTGTCGGTGTAATATCCCACTTGCAGATAATCTCTGCCGAGTCGGGACATATCCTTCACAATGATAACACTCACATATCCCATCTCAATATCCTCAAGCAGTTTTTGAAATCCGGGGCGGTTAAAGTTTGTTCCCGTATAACCGTCATCCACATAACTGTGGGTGTTGGAGAAGCTGTGTTCTTTTGCGTATTTTTGCAACAGTTTCTTTTGATTCACGATAGAGTTGCTATCGTTATCCGTTCCGTCATCACGGGATAGTCGGCAGTATAAAGCGGTTATGCCGACATTATCTTTTTTCTTCGACTGCATTTAGTCCTCCTTTCCGGCAGTCGAACACACATATTCTACTGCCATTTTACTCGGTGGCGATTCGTCCGTCAAAGGTACGAAATCACTTGTTACAATTCTTTTGAAACGGTCGGTAATTGTCGGATGATTTCCAACTTTGGTAGTCTGAAATGATGAACCGACGATATATTTGACTCCATTTATCACATACTCATTTTCTTGCTGTGCAAGACCGCATATAAGTTTCATAATATTTTCTTACCTTTCATCACGATTTTTTCTTGCTCGCTCACGGCGTTTATAATCTTCGCCAATGAGCTTTAAGATTGCGTTATATACATCTTTTTGGGTATAACCGCTTGGAAAGAAACGGCGGACATCTTCAAAGGGAAAACTGATTCGTTCCTTTTGGTTTGCCTTTTCTTCACTCATAACGGCAAAGACCTTATCCGCATTAAGCTGACCTGTTTGAGATAATTTCTTGAGCCGTATTGACTGCGAGAGTGACGGAGTGCAGTCCTCACTTTCAATAATGCTCATTAGATCGTACTGCTCCTGCTCGGTGAGATAGGATAACTCCACAGCAGGAGTAAGTGCGATTCGCTCTTCATCCACAAGCTGTAACAGTTCGGGGATAAGATTGGTTAAACGGATATACCGAAACACTTGGTCACGGCTTTCATTTGCCGCTCTGCCGATCTCGGTAGCGGTATCTGACTTTGTCGCAACTTGCGACGAGGTTAAATCGGTTCTTTTACCTTGTTCTTTCAAAGCCTCCATCTTCATTTTATAAGCGAAGGCTTTTTCGCTCGGCAATATCCGTTCTCGGTGTAGGTTGCTGTCCACAACGGCAATCGCCGCTTCGGTTTTGGTATAGGGATAAATTAAGGCGGGTACTTCTGTAAGTCCCGCCCTTTTACTTGCGTGTAATCTTCGGTGTCCCGATATTACTTCGTATTCATCGGTAGTATTATCTTTCTGTCTTACGATAAGAGGGGTGATAATACCTTGCGATTTGATACTTTCCACAAGTTTGTCCATATCCTCATTGTCTGTGACCTTGAACGGATGACCTTCAAAATCGTGCAATTTTTCTATGGGGATACGGGCGGACTTATTCTTTTTACTTTCGATTGGGATTTCATACTGTGTCATAGATTTTAATCTCCTTTCTTTATTTGATTTCGTAAAATTGGGTTTTAGGGATACCCCTAACGAGT
>JAZQVQ010000222.1:0-7964 GCA_045631825.1 Eubacteriales bacterium
GATGAATTGAAAAGGTATATTGACTACTACAATAACGAAAGAATTTCTATGAAATTAAAAGGAATGAGTCCGGTGCAATACCGAACTCATTCACAAGTAAGTTAATATTTAATTTTTGTCTAAACTTTGGGGTTCACTTCAGAGAAGGACTTCTTTTTTAAGTGCTTTAATTAAATTACGCCTTATTGTCAGAACCGAAGAGCAAAATCTTTTCCCTAACGGTTTCCTTAATAGCTTCAACGCCGGGGGCGAGAACTTTTCTCGGGTCAAAACCTTTTCCGATAAGGTCTTTGCCTTCTTCGATGTATTTTCTTGTTGCAGCAGCAAAAGCGAGCTGACACTCAGTATTAACATTGATTTTTGATACGCCAAGAGAAATTGCTTTCTTTATCATATCAGTGGGAATACCTGTTCCGCCATGAAGAACCAGCGGCATAGCAGGACCTACTTCTTTTGAAACGGCATCGAGCGTTTCGAAGGAAAGACCGGGCCAGTTTTCAGGATATTTTCCGTGGATGTTGCCTATACCTGCAGCAAGCATGGTAACGCCAAGGTCTGCTATCATTTTACATTCCTTGGGATCGGCACATTCTCCTGCACCAACAACACCGTCTTCCTCACCGCCGATAGCACCAACCTCGGCTTCGAGTGAAATACCCTTTTCGCCTGTGATTTTTACAAGAGTTTTGGTTTTTTCAATGTTTTCTTCAATAGGATAATGAGAACCGTCAAACATAACAGAAGAAAAACCTGCCTCGATGCACTTGAGTGCACCCTCGTAGGAGCCGTGGTCAAGGTGAAGTGCAACGGGAACTGTGATACCAAGCTCGTTAATCATTCCGTTTACCATACCAACAACTGTTGTGTAGCCACACATATATTTTCCTGCACCCTCGGAAACGCCGAGTATTACGGGTGAATTCATTTCCTGTGCGGTAAGAAGAATAGCCTTGGTCCACTCAAGGTTATTGATGTTGAACTGACCTACTGCATAGTGGCCTTCTTTTGCTTTGCTAAGCATTTGTTTTGCTGATACTAACATTTTTTGTTCCTCCAATATACAATAATTTTTTAAATACAAATTAAAGTGCGTTTGCTTCTTATTTTGCTTGATTTATGGTTTTTGCAAAACTGTCCTTTAGCGTTACAATTCTGTTTATAACATTTTCGTTGTGAGAATCGACACAGAAGTAACCCGTTCTTACAAACTGGAACTTGTCACCTTGCTTTGCATCGTTAAGGGCAATTTCTGCTTTTGCGTTTTTCTTTACAATAAGAGACTCGGGATTGAGATAATCCTTCATATTTTCAAGGTTTATAACCCCCGTGTCCTCGCAGGTAAAGAGACTGTTGTAGAGTCTTACCTCGATGTCCTTTGAGAATTTCTGGCTGACCCAGTGAATAGTACCCTTGATTTTTCTTCCGTCAGGCGGATTTTTGCCTGCAGTCTCGGGGTCGACAGTGCACAATAGTTTTTTGACAAGTCCGTTTTCATCGTAGATGACCTCGTTGCACTTTACGACGTAAGCACTCATAAAGCGAACCTCGCAGTCCTTTTTAAGACGCTGATACTTTGGCGGAGGGTTGTCGGAGAAATCTTCACGCTCAATGTAAAGATGCTTTGTGAAAGCAACCTTTCTTGTACCCGCATTTTCGTCAGCGGGGTTGTTTGCAACCTCGAAGTATTCCACCTTGTCCTCGTCAAAGTTTGTGATTTCAACTTCAATGGGATCGAGAACTGCCATTCTTCTTTGTGCTGTAAGGTTTAATTCCTCTCTCATGCAATGCTCAAGCAGACCATAATCACATAATGACATTGCCTTTGAAACCCCTGAAAGACGGACAAAATTGAAAATTGCCTCTGGAGAATATCCACGTCTGCGAAGAGCACAGAGGGTTGGAAGTCTCGGGTCGTCCCAGCCATCTGCAAGCCCGTTTTCGATAAGAGCCTTTGAGTATCTCTTTCCTATTTTTGTATAGGTTATGTTGAGCTTTGCAAATTCACGCTGTTTTGGCCTTTGATCAAAACCGATGTTGTCAACAACCCAATCGTATAACGGACGATGGTTTTCAAAGTCAACGTCGCAAAGCGAATGAGTTATGCCCTCAAGAGCATCCTGTATGGGATGAGCATAATCGTAAAGCGGATATATGCACCACTTGTCGCCTGTTCTGTGATGATGTGCCCTGAGTATTCTGTATATAACAGGGTCACGCATATTGATGTTGGGGCTTGACATATCAATTTTCGCACGTAAAGTTTTGGAACCGTCGGGAAACTCGCCATTTTTCATTCTTCTGAAAAGGTCGAGATTTTCCTCGACTGTACGATTTCTGTATGGGCTTTCCTTGCCGGGCAAGGTGAGAGTTCCACGAAACTGATCGATTTCTTCTTTTGACAGGTCGCAGACAAAAGCTTTGCCGTCTAAAATAAGCTTTTCTGCATACTCGTAACATTTGTCAAAATAGTCCGAGCCAAAGCATATGTTGTCGGGAACAACTCCAAGCCATGCAAGGTCGTTTTGTATAGCCTGAACAAATTCGTCTCCCTCTTTTGACGGGTTTGTGTCATCAAAACGAAGATTGAAAAGACCGCCGTACTTTTTTGCAGTTGAATATCCTATCCATATAGCCTTTGTGTGACCTATATGAAGATATCCGTTGGGTTCGGGGGGGAAACGAGTATGAATTCTTCTTTCAAGACCGTTTTCAATATCCTCGTCGATAATTTTGTGTATAAAATTGGTACCGGTATTTTCTTCAAAAACCATTGTTGTTTTCTCCTTTGGTTATGGTATATGCGTAAATAAAATTAGTTATCTGAAAGACGCAAAAGAACCCTGTCTTTGCCTAAAACTTTCATAACAGAACATAAGTCAGGCGAGTTGTTTCTGCCTGTCACTGCAACTCTGACAACGTTGCTCACGTCAGTGATATTGCCCTTAAAAGCATCGGGGTTTTCCTTGTATGCTTTCATATCCGATGTGTAGCCATACTTTTCGGCTATGGATTTTAGTTTTTCAAACCACATATTGTTGTCATCATTCTCGTCGTAAATAAGCAAGTAGTCTGCAAGAATTGACTTTCTCTCATTTTCGGGAATATTCTTGGGATAACTTTCTTCTCTCTGGAATAACTCATCAAAGAAGTAAGAAACATAGTTTCTGACCTCGTTCCACGAAGCAAAGTCCTTTCTCGGTTTCTTGCCACCTCTGCCTATTGCAAAAACACAAAGAGCATATTCCTTGTCACGAGTAAGAAGTGTGTAAAGCTCCTTGTCGTATTCGCTTGCCCAGTCACAAACACCATCAAAAACTTCTTGTGCCGTCATAAGCGAAATCATATTTTTTGATACATCGTTGAACTTTGCAAGGTCAAACATAGCACCAGAGATTCCCATTTTTGAGGCACTGAAAGGAAAGTCACGGTACGACGCTTCCTTGTTTGCCATTCTCCACTGCTCATAGTTTGAGTTTAAAAGCGTCATAAGATATTCAATAACACTCTTTGCGGGATAACCCTTTTCAAAATAAAATTCAAGCGAACATTCGGGGTCCTTACGCTTGGACATCTTCCTTTTTGTACCTGTCTCGTCGTCGAGCTTCATAACCTGAGCGGTGTGTGCAAACTTTGGCATTTTAAAACCGCAGGCACGCCATAGCTCGAAATGCCAGGGAAGTGTCGAAAGCCATTCTTCGCCACGCACTACATCAGTTGTTCTCATAAAATGATCGTCAACAACGTGAGCAAAGTGATATGTGGGAATACCGTCAGACTTTAAAAGGACAAAGTCCTGATCGTTTTCGGGGAAAGACAGTTTTCCTCTTATGCTGTCCTTGAATTCAACCTTTTTGGATATATCTCCGAGAGAACGGAAACGAAGTACGTAGCTTTCGCCGTTTTCTATTCTTGTAATAGCTTCATCTATGTCCATATCACGATGCTTTGCCCACTTGCCGTAGTAACCAAAGTTTTCCTTTGCCTGCTCCTGAGCCTCGTGTGTAGCCTGAAGCTCGCTTTCTGTGCAAAAGCAGGGATAAGCCCTGTTGTCAAGGAGCAATTTCCTTGCAACAATGTGGTAGAACTTTTCACGCATACGCTGTCTGTAAGGGCCGTAAGAGCCAACATCTCCGCTGTAAGACGCACCCTCGTCAAATTCAACACCGAATTTTGCAAGATACTTTATGATTTTTTCAACAGCACCCGGAACTTCTCTCTTGTCGTCGGTGTCCTCGATTCTGAGATAAAATGTTCCGCCCGTTGTGTGAGCAAGTCTTTCGTCAGTAAGAGCACCATACAGGTTTCCGATGTGCATAAACCCTGTCGGGCTTGGAGCCATACGTGTTACCTTTGCCCCCTCGGGTAAATTTCTTTCGGGGAACATTTCCTCAAGCTTTTCGATGGTGTCGTCATCGGTAAGGTCGGGGAAAATAACACTTGCAAGTTTTAAAAGTTTGTTGTCCATTTTTTATATCCTTTCGGTTTTATCAGTCAATTAAAAAAGCCATTTCAAGCATAACCTCATTTTCTCCAATGTCGTCGTTTGAGTAGAAAAATACGTTTGAACCGCAGAATTCAAAGCCTTGTGAAAAGTAAAAATCAATAGCAGGAACATTTGTATTCTGTGTTTCAAGCACTAAAATGCGGTAGCCTTGCTCTGTTGCGAGGTTTTTGGCAAAATTCATAAGTGCTTTCCCGATACCCATTTTCCTGTATTTTTTGTCGACAAGCAGTTGTGTAAGACGGACCCTGCTGTTCCATTCTTCAAAATCAAGTTCGAGTATGCCTGCAAGAATGCCGTCAATTTCTATTGCATAAGCCTCGGGATTCTGCCAGTAGTCCTGAAAGAGAGTGTCTGTGTTGGAAAATTTCAATGTTTCCTTTAAAGGCTTTCTTGAAAATTCAAGCGACATTTGGTTTTTGTCGCTTTTTCTCGCGACACTGTAATATTCGTTTGTCTCATACTCATAACAAAGTGGATAATAGTCGTATTTTTCTCTGTCAAGGCGTATTACTGTCATAAATGCAATTCCCTCTTGATAAAAATAAATAATAATCCGTATAGAGTATACCATAACGACAAACTTTTTGCAACACTTTTAAAGATATTTATAACCAAATTTATCCAAAAAATACAAAAAGGCGTTGGAAAACATCCAACGCCTAAAGCGGCACTCTATCTTAACTCCGCTTTGTATTTAAATATTAAAAACCGCTTAGAACTTTACAAGGGTATCAATGTCAACAGGAGCACCTGTTGCGATAGACTTGTTTGCAGCAATACCTGTGAGGATACTCATAGCACCGTCAACGTGGGAAGCTGCTCTGTTCAATGGGTCGGGAGCGGGATTGCCAAAGATGTCTTCGAGCATAACCGGGTCTCCGCCGCCGTGTCCGCCTTTTCCGTCGGGAATTTCAACAGTGTAAGCATCGTCAAACATAGGATATACAGTAATACTCTTTCCTACAACAGCACCCTCAACATCTTTGTTTCCGCCGGAGTTTACATAAACTGCCTCGGTGACATCAAGCTCCATTCTTCCCTTTGTGCCGGTGAATACAACTCTGAAGCCTTCCTTGGGGGAGTAAGCGTTGAGAGAGTATGACATAATTGCACCATTGTTGTACTTGACAAGAACATTCATTGTGTCCTCGATGCTTATGCCGTCACCGAAAACGCTCTGGTCACGGATGTAACCATCATCCTGCTCGGCGTTGAGGTAAAGATTTTCAAGGCTTTCGTTGCCCTGCATAACAAGTGCAAACGGGTCACCCTCGGCATTCTTAGCACCGTGTACACGGCTGTAGAACTTTGTAACACCTCTGTCCTCAGCGTTTTCTCTGCCGTAGAAAGAAAGGTCACCGTAAGCAAAGACCTGCTTAGGAGTTGTACCAAGCCAGAAGTTTACAAGGTCGAAGTGGTGGGTTGACTTGTGAACAAGAAGTCCGCCGCTGTTTTTCTTGTCTCTGTGCCATCTTCTGAAATAGTCTGCACCGTGTGAGGTGTTGAGGAACCATTCAAAGTGAACCTGCTTAACGTCTCCGATAACGCCACTCATAATAAGCTCACGTGTTTTTGAGTTGTGGGGAGCGTATCTGTAGTTAAATGTAACACGGAGATTCTTTCCTGTACGCTTTACGCAATCGAGTATCTGCTGACACTTTACATTGTCCATAGTCATAGGCTTTTCGCTTATAACGTCGCAGCCCATCTCCATAGCCTTTGTTATGTACTTGTGGTGAGTTCTGTCGATTGTGGTAACAATTACATAGTCGGGCTTCTGTTCGAGAATCATCTTCTCGAATTCATCAGCGTTGTACATTGTTGTTTCGCAGTTGCACTGTTCTTTGAGAACCTTGTGAGCGTATTCAAGTCTTGTTCTGTTAATATCGCAAATAGCGGTGAGTTCGCTTGTTTCGCCGTAATCCCTAACAAGATGGGGGAACCAGAACATTGCACGCCCACCCATACCTATCTGGACATATCTTTTCTTTGCCATTTTAAAATACCTCCTAAAATGTTTTTTTGTTGATTATATGATACACAAATTTTATTGTTTTTTCAACACATATTTTGCATATTTGGGCTATATTTCTACATATTTTGTCCTAAATTTCAAAAAAAGCACTTGAAAACAGCGGAGAAATGTATTACAATTTATAAAAAGAAATTATGAGAGGAAGTGACAAGATGAATCTTGATACAGTTAAAACCGATAAACCGTTGTATGTAGAGCTGCCAAAGGATGTATTCGCAAGCAGGCATATAAGCGATAAACCGGTGTCTATGCTCCGGTGTCACTATCATAGGGTATATGAAATTTACTATATGAATAAAGGCGAGAGATATTATTTTATAAAAGATAAGCTGTACCATATCAAAGATGGGGATATGGTATTTATCTCGCCTAACGAAATTCACGCAACTTTGAATGTCAAAAACGGACTTGTCGACAGAATGCTTGTCAACTTTGATAAGACTTTTATACAGGAAAGTGCGAGGATGTTTGACGATATAAATTTTTTCGAGGTGTTTGAAGAAAACATAGCGATTGTTACGTTTGAAAACAAGGAACGGCTGGCGGTGGAAAAACTGCTTTCTGACATTACTAAAGAGTATGAGGGGCAGAATAGCCTTGCAAAACAAAGACTTATGCTGCTTGAGCTTTTGCGTCAGGTAAACGAGAATAAGGCAAGACTTGGCGAAAACGGACTTCCAGGACCATCGTATGTGCATAAAACCATAACAGACGTTATCGGTTACATCAATAATAACTATGAATTGGACCTGACGCTTGAAAATGTATCAAATAAATTTTTTATCAGCCCGTGCTATTTGTCTCGTACTTTCAAAAGAACGGTAAATGTGTCGTTTGTTGACTATATAAATAATGTAAGGGTTATGGAAGCTAAAAAGCTGCTTGCCTTGTCAAATAAAAACATAATGCAGGTTGGGGAATGTGTCGGTTTTAAAAGCAATACGCATTTTGGAAGAATTTTCAAAAAAATAACAGGAGTATCACCCTTGCAGTTCAGAAATCAAAAACTGAGTTGAAAACAACAGAAAAACGCTGCAATTAATACATATATATAATAAGGAAGAAAAAAGTTATTCAATTGGTTCTTGTTAATCACAAGTTCATAAAGTGGTAGTATAATGCGAGTTTGTAGGCAAGTATTCTGGCGAAACTTGTGTCATTCGGTCGCCTTTTTTAGAATTTTGCAATATGTTATGTTACACTTATGTTACACTTTGGGATAACTTATTGCAAAAACTCATATCGAGGTGTATTATAATGACGTGAGCAGAGCCATATGCTTTGTCATACAAAAAATATTTTAACAGGAGGATTCCAACATGAGAAATTTCAAAAAATTTCTTACACTCGTTCTCGCAGTGATGATGGTTGTAAGTGCAATGTCATTCACAACATCCGCTGCAGCAGACTTTACAGATGTTGATG
>JAZQVQ010000223.1:0-6108 GCA_045631825.1 Eubacteriales bacterium
CCAAGCTGCCTCTTGGTGGGAATGGACTTATTCATCAGGTGAATTTAAGAAGGTAAACTATGACGTAGGTATTGCGGACAGTTCCGCAACGCTCACACCCGAAACAGGCTCAACGGCTGTTAAAAACGGCAGTTCGTGGACTATGAAATCGGGTTACGGCTTATCCTTGGCACTTACAAATAACAATAAATCCGTTTCAGGCTACACTATGCCGTCATCTGCGGCATACACCAAACCGCAGTTTGCCTATGCCCTTATGCCTGAGTTTGATTACTCGACCAAGAACGGTGAATACAGAACACTTGACTTAGTATCGGGCGAGTGGAAATTCAGACCTAACGGAACATACGGCAGAATTCATTTCACACCCATTTGGTATCCCAACGGCAAATATATTATGAGTGTTACTCAGAGCGACTGTTGGACACCTGCGGGTATGATCACAAGAACATCAAACACAAACACAATCAACATTTCCGAATCAGCCTATGATGATTGGTATGTCGGAAGATAAACACTAAAGGGCAGTCAAAAGGCTGCCCTTAACTTTTTGGAGGTAAATATATAAATGGTATGTAACTACAGTAACACTATTGCAATAAAGCACGGTATCAATTCCGCACTTATTGCAGGATTCATAAACTACCGTTTAACGCATACGGACACCAAGTTTGAGGGCAGACCTTTTGTACGCATAACACAAAAATCTCTGACAGGCACTTTCCCCTTTATGGGTGAAAAGGCTGTGCGAAATGCGATTAAACGACTTGTAAAAGCAAACATCATTACGGTCAAGCAGTTCAGAAAATCCAAGTTTGACCACGCAAATTTTTATGCACTCACTCAGTACGGAAAAACACTTATGGAAGGAGTTGAAGATGTTGAGTGAAAAACGAATGGTTGAGGGTTATGAGATAACCCAAGCCTTTGAAATCGGTAAAACCGAAATTATACTCGGCGAAAATCCCAATGCACCCGACAATATGATTTATCTTGTTGCCAGCTGCGAACACAACGGTATTTTCACAAGATACAATGATGTTCTCATTGGTGATGACTTTGCCGAACTTGCGAAGATCTTTGCAGAAAGAATTGCAGCAGAAGCAGACAGAGTTATGGAGGAAAACTCAAAAATATCTATTGATAAAACTCCGCTTACTGCCGAGAATTGCGATTCTGTAAGCTACAATGATTCAATCAAAGACAAGGTTGTAGTTATAAAGGCAGATATATTCAAACCCGAATACAGAATGTCCGTAAATCAGCTTTGTCTTTGCACGGGAGGTTTTGGCTCGTCTGCAAACTCAAGAGGAACAGCGTGTTTCTGTACTAATCTTTACACGGGAGAATCCGTGCAGTTCAAACGTCAGGATGTTCTCGGTACTATTGAAAAAGACAAACTCCCCGATTGGGCAAAGGAAGGTCTTGAAAAGGTACTGAAAGAACGAGCCGACAGAAGAAAGGAAAGGGATGCAAGATGACAGATTTGTATGTAACCCCTATAACAACCAACCTTGAAAAATACACATTCAAACAGAGTCAGCAGTTATATCAGCAGACAGGCTGTATAGGTTATCTTCGTGCGGATATGGGATATAACGGACAAGAGTTCAATTCCACTTGGAATGACGTCTGTACTTTCTTCAAGACAGATGAGTTCAAAAAGGAATTTGACGATGTTATCAATGCACTCCGCCTTGATGATACCTACGGCAGACTGCTCAATGACAGAACAAGGCTCAGCCGTTATTGTCACGAACACGCAAAGCAGTACAGCGGTGCAGATAATCAGTATTACGGCGTAAGAGTTGATACAGATAAGCATACTTATCTTTTAAGGCTCAATCCGAGGCAGGGCGAATACAACCTTTACTGCTACTGCTTTGTAAAGCAGTATTTTGAAACACATCTTGTTCAGGCAAGTAAGGGTATCCGCTTTATTACTCCCTCATACAGACCTGTTTTCACCATTCCCGACGGTGATAAAATCAGAATCCATCGCATTGACGGTGAAAAGGTCGATAAATATTGCAGATTTATTGACGAGTACCACACAGAGGTCGGTGACAGACTTTATCACATCTGTGAGTTTGCCGAGATAATGGAAAGAAACGGCAGCAAGGTTATCCCTCTGCGTTCATCACTTCCCGAAAGATGTTATTCTGTTTCGCCCTCAAACGGTCATCTCATTATCATCACAAAGGGTGAAAAGGAATACACAGATGTAAACGACAGCAACAACTCGCCCGAAAAGAACAGAGAACTCGCAGACGGTCATAACAGCGAAATGGGAGTAACCAAAGCACAGGAAGCGGCAATGCTCGCAGGCTCTCTGAACGGTTGGAACACTCCCGAAGCAGACCCGAAGAATTATGACGATAACGGCACACCCGTCAAGACAAAACACAAAGACCGAGGTGATGCACGATGACACGAAAAGTTATCGGACACCATGAAGGTTAATATGAATAAACTCGGTTGCAGAAAATGCAGATACCACAACGAGAATGTTTGCAATATCTGTTGGAAACGAGTTTATAAAGATTTTGAAGAAAGGAAGGTAAAGAAGAATGGCGAAAATACCAAACGAAGTAACCAAAAGGTTGAAACTTCTTGAAAAACTCATTTCTCTCGGATATTCCACCGAGGAAGATATAAAGAAGCTCACTCCCAAGGATATTGCCGTAATTGATGATATATCCTTTACTGATATTATTGAAATTCAGCAGTTGCAGGAAAGCGTTAAGTCGAACAAGTTATTCTCTTATCTTGCTAAAACCAATGAAAAGTGAGGTGGTTTAATTGGCAAGTAAACTGCAAATTGTAACTGCTGTATTCAATGACGAGGTTATTAAGGCTACTGAAAATCAGCAGAACTGGACTTCTTTTTTGAGAACTGCAGCAAACAACTATAAATACAGTTTCCCCGACCAAATCCTTATCTATGCTCAAAAACCCGAAGCTACGGCTTGTGCGGAAATCAGTTTTTGGAATGAAAAGTTCCACCGCTGGGTAAACCGAGGTGCGACTGGTATTGCTCTGTTAAACTTTACGGGTAATAATCCTAAACTTCGTTATGTTTTCGATGTGTCGGATACTAATTCAAGACAAAACATTGACATACCCTCTTGGCAGGTCGAAGAACGATACGAAGCCGAGATTATCGAAGCTCTTGAAAATGCTTTCGGCGAAGTTGGTAGAGGCTCACTTGCTTCAATCATTGATGATACCGCACAGAATATGGTTGACGATAATATCCTTGATTATCTTTACAACTTGGATGAAGCCAAGTACGGCAGTTTCCTTGAAGATTTTGATGAGGATAATTTAAGGTCAGTGTTGAGAAATACTCTTGTCAGCAGTATCGGCTATATGATGATGACAAGGTGCGGAATCAATGCTGATGATTTTTATGACCCTGAAGATTTCAAAGACCTTTACAATTTCAACACTCACGAAACTATAATCGCATTAGGCTCTGCTACAAGCGAAATAGCCGAAATGGGACTTCGTGAAATAGAAACAACAGTAAAAGCTCTTCAAAAAGAAGAAAAAAATAAAAATCACACATTTGTCAGTTCATACGATTTCGGATATGATGATGGTGCAAAGAAAAAAACAGACACCGAAAGGAGAAATGAAGATGTCACAGATTACTTACAGACAGGTCGGAGATTACAAAATCCCGAACATCACTCTGTCAGCGGAGGAGAAGAACGCTACACTTGGCAAGTACGGATTGATGAGGAAGAATTACCTGATAAATCACCGGAAAGTGAAGTTCAACACACTTCTGATGACGGGCGAACTGATGAAACACCTGCTTCAGACGGAACAGGAAGCACAGCAGATGTTGGAACAGATAACCGAGCAGATGATGAAATCCGAAGGAGTGACGGAAACACTGAAGGAGACCGACCAGATGAGGTGGGTGCAGATGATGAACAACATCAGAGCATCAGCCGAGGAAACGGTACTGAAAGAACTGATTTACAGCTAAGCAATCACGACTTCGATGCACGTTGGAACGGTATCGAATATTTCCACCAAGATAAAGAAAAAAACGAGCTGATTAAAACATTTTTGGCTCCGCATACAGAAGAAATCGCTATGTTCTATGAAAGTCATCCCGACAAAAAAGAACGTAGCGATTTTATTATGTCTTTCTTTAATTCAGTGCCGTATGAAATCACTCTCTCCAATGGAGTGAAAGCGGGATTTGAAGCCTATTCCGATGCCATAAGATTATGGCGTAATGACGGAACTGAACTTCGTGAAGCGTGGCAAAAATGGTTTCAGATTGAACGAAGCGTTTTCGGACTTATGCTTATGGAGGAATGGACAGAGCCGCAGGCTTTGCTTTTGCCGGGTGTTGAAAAACAGATGGAACTTATCGGCACGAAAGTAAATAACGAGGCACCTTTGTTTCTTCCTCAATCTGCTGTCGATTATGTGCTTTGTGGCGGTAGTGATTTCAGCGAAGGCAAAATGCGTATTTACAGGCAATTTACAGAAAGTCTTTCTCAAGAAGAAAATATTAAATTTCTTAAAAACGAATACGGAACAGGCGGTCATTCAAATGCTCTCCCCGGAAGTGGATTTTGGGAAGGTCACGACTCAAAAGGTATTGAAATATCTGACCATTACAGTGTTCCTCCAAGACGAGTTTTGTTGAAGTGGAATTATGTTGAAAGCCGTCTTTCGGCACTTATAAAGTCTGACAGATACTTAAATCCAAAAGAAAAGGAAACGTATCCTCAATGGCTTGAAAACCGACTGATAATTGAGGAAGAATGGCGGATTGAAAACGAAGTCCGTCAGCTACTCAGAAATGCCCCCGAAGAAAAGGAACAACCCAAAGAATACAGATATGAATACAATCTCGGAGATACAGTTTATATCGGTGCAGATGAATATACAATTATTTCACTTGAAGACCCCGTTATACTCAGTAACATCCAATATCCTCTTTTTACGGAAGAATTTTCAAAAGCAGTATTTGAGAAAAGAGTAAGAGAAAATCCTGCAAATAATCATTTGAGAGTAGAAGTTGATGTTGAAAGACCTGCTGTGAATGATGAAGCCGAAACAGAAATTGACGAAAGTAATAAGCCCGATTTCTTGCTTCAGTATGAGCAGGTGCAAAAGGAAAACCCGGATAGTATTGTTCTTTTACACACAAGAGGATTTTATAATGCATTCGGCAAGGATGCTGAAATTCTTTCAATGCATACTCACTATACAGCACCCAGAAAGAACCTTTACGGTAATGTTTTTACACCTTGCTGTCAGGTTCTTGATTTTAACCTTAGCTATGTAACAAAAAGCCTTAATGAAAACAACATTGAAACTGTTGTTATGGAATTGGATAAGGGTGTTATAGACAGATATCCTCTTGTTGAAGAAGCAAAGAGTACGGAAAAATCTATATTGTCTTTTGTTCAACCGGAGACGAAAGAAACAGAAGTGATATATAAAGTTCTTTCTGCTCTGAAAATCGACGATGTTAACCTTGCTTATGAGGATGGCATTCTTATAGCCGATGACGGAGATAATGTTTGTAAAGGTCAGGAGTTCTATGAGTTTCTTATTGATGAAGCCATTGTTTTTGAAGATGACGGATCAGCACTCGGAATAAGTGATGAACTTCTTGATGAGTTTGGCAAACTTGCTGAACAAAACGGTATAGCTCTCCCCGAAAGAGAAACGCTCGTTAATGAAAAACCTGCGGTTACTGTAAACTCACGAAACAGTATTATTGCTGATGAATATAACGGTTTGAAAGAGCATAACCCCGACAGCATCATTCTTTATCAGGTCGGAGATTTCTTTGAAATGTTCGGCGAAGATGCGATAAAAGTATCAGAACAGCTTGATTTGGTTTTAACAAGCAGAGAGTTTCCGAATATCGGCAGAGTTGAAATGTGCGGTTTCCCTGTTCATAGACTTGAAGCATATCTCGAAAAAATCCGCAAAGAAAGCAGAGTAGTCATTTCGGCAATTCCCGATGGTGAAACTGCAAGAAAAATATTTAGGATGCCTCAAATTGGCGAAAACAGTGAACTTGAGCCTATTGAAAAAGCAAAAAAACTGATAGATAAATTCTGT
>JAZQVQ010000224.1:0-5956 GCA_045631825.1 Eubacteriales bacterium
ATTTGAGCTAAAATCAGACACTCTGCACATTTTTTAATTCACGATGAAACTTATCTCCGAAAATAAATGCACCGCTTTTGACTTTAAATTTCTTCAAAGCGGTGCATTATTAGTTGATTCCAATATATCTCTGTTATTTACTCTCAATCTCTAATCTTTCTTCAAATGTAATATATCCTGACATAAATATCACATTCCTTTCCAATACAATCTTGGTGGATACATTTATACAACACACGAAAATACAGGCAGGTGGAACCACACATTTTCTATTGTAAGCGAATTTAGATTTATAAAAAAACAAACGGAAGCAAGTTCGAAATCATTCAACTTCTAAATCGTACTCAGCAGTATAGGCAATAATCGTTTTTTCATTTTTCCCTCCGCGTAATACAAGGGGGCACTGCGTACACAGTGCCCCACGATCTTTAAGTGAATTACTCAATTAGTAATTTCCGCAAATATCCTCAACTCTACCGGTAACAGGTTTTGTATTGTTCACCAAGGTGCTGTTGAGAGTAGGAGTTACCTCAAAATCCTTTGTTACAGTAGCAGTAAAGGTAAGCGCGTTGGTGTATTTGCCTCCAACAAACTTAACATCTTTAATCGGCAAGCTGCTTGGAATGTTGAATCCAATATTGGAAGTATAGTTAATGACTTCATTGAAAACTACTGTCAGTGTAATTTGGTCGCCCGCCTTGTACTGAGTCAGTGCAAGAGGTGCTAAGCCTAACTGACGAGGTGCAGTGCTATCATAAACCTTTTCATAGAGGTTCAAATTTCTGTACTGCCACTCATCTTCTTCTTTGCCCTCAGCGTTCATACCAAAGTTCAGCTTTGTGCCCATATCCAACACTGCATATTTAGTGCTTCCGGAAACCATATCCCATCTTTCGATAACTTCACTCTTTTCAGAACCGGTAAATTCAAGCTTGCCCTGGGCTGACGTACCGCAATTGGGCAGGGAGAGTTTCGTGAAATCTTTGAGAAGACTACCGCCATTAGCTGTAATGGAGTACACAGCAAGTCTTGTCTTATCCGGATCATAAGTATGTCCGTCCATGAAGTTGATGTTCAGATAGCATTCCTCAACTTCCTTAACCTCAAAATTGATGTACATACCTACGGAATCTGCAACGTGTTCCATATACTTAACATCAGCATCACCCAAGTTATCCTGAATCACTTCGAAAGCGGTGTACTTATAACGGGGATGTTTCGCATAACCGGCATCAGTAACCGTAACGGCTGTTGAACCCACATAGTTCTTTTGGTACCAACCAAAGTATGAACTGAACAACTGATAAATCGGTGTTGGCATTGTACGCTTTACAGACTTGGTGCTGCCAAGTTCACCTTGGCAACCGCCTACGGTGTCGAGAACCTTATACAGTTCTACATTGTAATAACGAGCAGTATCGCCAATACGGAAGCTTGCATAAATTCCGTCAGACTGATAATCGTCTTTTTCCTTGATAACCACAGTCTTAGTTAAGTCACTCTCACCAAAGGTGAGGATACCGCTGCCTTCCTTGACAGGATCAACGTGGATAAAGTGGTACTTGTCCTGTCCGGTTGCGTTTGCAGCCTCCGGTGTGTTACCGTAAGCTGTTCCGTTTACGGTACGGATATAAACAATCTGAGGATTGGAAGTAGCCACCGTACCCGCCGGCAGTGTTCTTGTAACGGTGTAGGTTACATCACGTCCGCTGCCGTTGGACTTAGCACTGGTGTAAGCAATGGTAAAAGTACCGCCATGTGCCCACTTTGCAGTAAGTGAGAAATCTGCCTGTGTACCTCTTACAATCTCTGTCACCAATGTGTCGCCATTATACCAACCAATGAATTGATAACCTTCCTTAGATGTAGGTGCTTCCAGTTTTACATCACCATCTTCGATTGTGTATGTTGCCGGATTTTCGCTATTGTTGGAAGTGGCTCCGGTTCCTAAATCGTAAGTGATGTTAAACACATTCACTTCCCAAACTGCATACAAGGTAACCATAGCACCTTGTTCTGTGCCAAGGTTGGTGACAAGCTCACCATCGTCATAGACTACATCACCGTCACGAGTGGTTGCCCAACCCTTAAAGGTGTAGCCTGGATTGGTGAAAATGGTGATGTCACTAAAGAGTGTCAGAGTTGCAGGGACATCGTAGGTCATCAGCATAGACTCTGTAGGAATTTCTGTGCCTAAGCAACTATCAAAAACAACTACATACTGATTTGCAATCCATTTAGCATAGAAAGTCCATTCATTGTAAGAATCCAATGTAATCTGACCTTCTACCTTATTGTTAAGTCCTGCATCCGTGTACCATCCGCCGAATGTATAACCGGTCTTTTCAGGATCATGGAGGACAAAAGTGTTATTGGTAACACTGAAGCTTTCGGGATTGTCCGATGCATTTGTAGCACCTTCCATATTTTCATAATGGATGGCGTATTGTTTTTCCCGCCACAAAGCATCTAAGTGTATCGTGCTCACACCCTCTGTGATTAACTGCCTCAAAGAAGTACCTGCACTATAGGTGTTAGTACCGTCAGTCCAACCAACAAAGATGTAATTCGCATATTGGAAGGAGTTTTCTATCAAGGCATCGTCAACCGTCATCGTTTTGGATACTTCCTCTGTTGTACCGTTGTTTGCATGGAATATTACTGTATACTCATTTATTGTCCAATTTGCGGTATAAGAGAGGTCTTCGGCAGGCATAGTGGTTGCCGGGGTTTCATCCCAGCTGAAGCTATAACCTATATAAGAAGGCACAGGAGGAGTTATGGTTGCACCATAGTAAACCTCACCCTCTGTATAGGTTTGACCGCTTGCACTACCAATACCAAATTCCCAAGTAAGGGTATACTGATTACGGGTATAATAGTAGTTTACCACATTATCAGCTGCAATAGCTTTAATTGTAATGGTAGCTGTACTATCCGGGGCAGTAAAACCTTCATAGGTTTGATGTGCCGGAGTAACCGTGCTATCCATATCAGCTGTACCGTTTTCGGTATTAAAGAGTGTATAACCGTTGCCGTCAACATTCTGCTGATAATGGTTTACAATATAGCCGTATTCACCTGCCGTCCACTTTGCAGTAACCGTCATATTTTCGGCACCCATTGTCGCATCGGTGAACTGTTCAGAGCCGTTATACCAACCGTTAAAGCCGTATCCCTCTCTTTCAGGAGTGGGCAAGGTAATGGACTCGCCGTATTTTGCGGTGATGCTTGTAGGTGTTATGCTGCCACCGTCTGCATCAAAGGTAATGGTGTATGGATTACGGGTGTATTGATACTCTACTACCAGCATTCCATCGCCCTTGATGGTTTCGGTCTTAGCAGCAGGTGCAGTAAAACCGGTATATGTCTTGGTTTCGGGAGTTACAGAACTGTCGGTTGTACCTGTAAGGTTATCGGTATCTGCCAAGGCATAAGAACCGTCAAGCTGTTCCTTATAATGCGCTACCTTATAGGCAGTAGCATCATTTGGCTTCCACTGTGCCTGATAGGTAAGATTATTTGCAGGCATCGCAGTTGCAAGAGCCTTATCCCAACCTACAAATTCATAGCCGGGACGAGTCATATTCTGAGGTGCGACGAACTCGGCTCCATAATATACATCCTTAACAATAGGCTGTGCACCACTGTATGCAGGATCAAATGTCAGTTTGTATTGTACTCTGTCGTAATTGATCTTAATAACAGTCTTGCCACTACCATCAACCACGGCTTCGGTGCAGGCAATACCTTTGACCGTCATATTCGCTGCAATGATTGCACCATCAATGATATAGGTTTCGTCTGCGGTCTTTCCGCCCTCTACAACCTTATTACGCAATTCTGTTTCTGTAAGAACTGTACCCGTAAAGGTTTCATCCTCTATCATATTCTTCAGGAGATAACTGCCATCAGGTTGCTGCTCATAATATTCTACACGATAGCCTGTGTCGGGTAGTTTCTCCCAAAGTGCAGTATAGACGACATCTTCATCGCCCACTACGGAAATCGGTGTAACGGCAGTTGTACCATTTGCAGACCAACCGATAAACTTGTAGCCACTTGCATTGAAATTAGGAGCATATACATCGGCACCGTATTTCAGTTCATATGCAACATCTTCTCCGCTATCTGCTTCACCATACTTAAAGGTTACAGTATGTCGCTGGAGACTATAATAGTAACGGAGCACTGCACTGCCATCAGGTTTAATTTTTAGTTCCTGTCTTACCGGAGCATTGAAACCTGTGTAATTCTTTACCGCAGGTGTTACATAACTGTCGGTGGTGCCGGTAAAGGCTTCGCTTTCAAACAGTTCATATTCACCGGACCTGAACTGCTCCTGATAATGTTCTACAGTATAAGGCGTATCGGTAGCGGGTGCCCATTTTGCGTAAATGTAAGCATCTGTATCCGGCATTGTCTCCGGGAAAGTATAAACTGTGTTCAGTTCTTCATCACTGTACCAACCTGCAAATACATAGCCTTGCTTTACAGGATCTGCAGGCGCAGTTACGACTGCTTCAAACTTTTTGTTAATGAGAGGAATGTATGTACCACCGTTGGACACAGGAACAATTACATAACCATCTCGTAGATTATCCCAGTACAGAGAAATTTTTCTCTGTATAGGCTTGGAAGTGAATGTCATCGGCTGTCTAATCCAAGTGATAATCATTTCGCCTTCCAACTTCTTATCTTCTTCATCCGGGTGAACCGTAATGGTGTTGGTCTGCGGATCGTAGGCAAACTTGTCATTCGTCATTTTAATAACGAAATAAGACTTGTTACTATCGTCTTCCGGCAGATTAGGATCACACCAATCCGAGTAGATAGCAGAGCCGCCGGTGCCTTCACACAAATCTAAATAATCCATAGAGAAGGTACTATCAGCAATCATAGCCGACCGCACGTGTTGTTTCAGGATTATTTCCGGCATCTTGCTTTGTTCCGTGGTAAAGTCCAGTACATTATTTCGGACACCTACATCCCACAGCGACCATTCTTTATCTACCAAACTCTTTTCCGTAGCAAGTTTGCCACCTATAGCTTCTGCTTTAACATTGAGTTCAAAGAAGGCTCCCATTTCAATCAGTAGCGCACCGTTATACTTCTGGTTCTTTCCCTGTGAAGCACTGTATTTCAGTTCATAGTAGAAATAACCCCAAAGTCTTGCATACGGACCTGCGGCTGCTTCAAAGCCTACATTTGCCACATCCTTGTCAATCAATGCCACATAGAAATCCATTTGCAATCCTGCCTTAATGCCTAAACGTCCCATAGCATAGAATGCAAACTCATAGGTTTCCTCTTGCAGTACAATAACATCAGAGGTTACCTTGCCCTTTGTAATATTTACATTAAAGGTGTAACGCTTACCTTCTAAATATTCAAAATCAAAACCTACAGAAACAGCAGCATCCAGTTCAACTACAAAGTCAATCGCATAGCCAAGCTTAATGATTTGAACCGGAGGTGGAAGACCTATTGTAACATCAACAAGGTTCTGCTCCACGATTGTTATCCAATCGGACTCCGCCTTAATCATCTCAGAATAGCGTTGAATAAGTCTGTTTTCGGACACTTGTGCGTCTTCGTCGTCCTCATCCTCATCGTCGCCATTCGACATATTTTCAAGAAGGTTCTTGATTTCATCTGCAATATTGGTTTCTTCTTCCTCGTCTTCATCTCCACCATCGTCTTCCTTTGTAACCATAATGGCGTTGAAGCTGACTGCGGTGTAGTTGATGAGGTCAAGATTTGCATTTACCTTGTAAGCAGAGATATAAGGGAAGATACCTGCGACATCCCACTCGGTTTTACTCTTTGCCGTAACATCAATTCCGAGTTCTTCTACAAATTCACCGGTAATAGTGATTTCTAACTGGTTGTCGGAGCCTGACTTACTAATGGTAACAACAACCTGTAATTCCAAAGTAACACAAATGCCTTTCTT
>JAZQVQ010000225.1:0-8813 GCA_045631825.1 Eubacteriales bacterium
CAGTTTTACAGCAAAATCACGGTCAACTGTGCCGTGGCACTTTTTGAGACTTTTGTTGTCCTCGTATCTGGGAGCAAGCTCCTCTATTTTTTCTTCAGTGAGCTTTATTTGCGGCTCCGGAAGGTTTTGCCTGATTACAGATAATAAGCTTTCTTTGTCTGTTCCAAGAGACGAAAATAGTTTTTCTGCCTTGTTCGGCACTGCTGTTATGTTGTGATTTATAAAATCTTCAAGATAGTATGCACAGGCGTTTCCGTGACAGATTCCGTACTGTTCCGATAAAAAGTAACCTAAAGCGTGAGGAAATGCCGTTCCTGTAACACTTATTGCAAGACCTGCATATAACGATGCACAGTAAAGTTTTTCACGGTCCTCGTAAGTAAGAGATGTGACATTGCAATTCGCCGTTTTTCCGAGCATTTTTATAAGTATGTCTGTGCCACGTAAAGCAACGGTTTCGGAAATATCGTTTGATGTTTTGTTAAAGTAGCTTTCCAGACAATGACATAACGCATCAAGAGCCGTTGAACGTGTAAATTCAGGAGAAAGTGACATTGTGTAGGTGGGATCGCCAAAACAAACTTTAGGATATAAGTCGGGCGAACGAAGACTTGCTTTAAGCCCTGCCGGATTTGTTATAACAGCAACCGGTGTTACTTCACTACCGGTACCGGCGGTTGTGCCCACGGCAATTATGGGCAATGGTTTTGTTTCCCATTGCATAGAATACAGTGAGCTTGCAGATGTATCAGAGATTACCGAAAGTGCGGCAATAGCCTTTGCGGCATCCAAGGGTGAGCCGCCGCCTATTCCTATTATAAACTCCGCACCAAAATTTTTTGCAATTTCTGCGGCTTTTTTGCAGGAGTCGTATGATGGGTTTTGCTCTATTTTATCATAAATGATATATTCAGTTCTCGACAAAGCGAGAATTGATATAACATCATCAAGAGCACCAGATTTTTTTGCCGAGCTTCTGCCTGTAACTATAAGACATTTTTTTCCATAATTTCCAAAAACCGAGGGGTTGTTCTTTATGCAGTCCTTGCCGGTTATGATATTGACCGGTACAAAAAAATTCATATTCATATTTTTCCTCCTTAATGTGAAAAAACACTTGAAAAAAGTCAAATAGTATTATATACTAAATAAAAATAAAAATCAATAGGAGAAAAGATTATGGTAAAAAGAATTAACGATTTTAACACCGAGTTTCGTGAAAATATGCGTGGTGGAGACGGAACTGTTGCTGTAACCAATTTTGTCACAGCAGAAGAACTTAATGATAAGGGCAGGCTTTTTGGTAAAATTGTTCTTAAACCCGGTTGCGGAATAGGTTATCACGTGCATGAAAATGACAGCGAGCTTTTTTACATAATGAAGGGCACGGCAGTATATGATGATAATGGCACACAGATTACAGTTTGTGCCGGAGATGTAACACTTACACCTGCCGGGGCAGGTCATTCAATAAAGAATGAGGGTACAGAGGACGTGGAACTTATAGCTCTTATTGTATATGCAAATTGAGTTTGCTATATTAGCCTCACTTGACTTGAGCCTTCCCTGAGAAATATCGAAAGGGAAAAGCAGAATGAAAAAATGCCGTATAACCGTAATGTGAATTGTACGTTACGATGATTTGATAGCAAGGTATGAAAACCCCATCGAGCATACATGCAGTCTCAGGAAAGGACAGGTCTTTGTTTCAAACGGTTGGCAAAAACCCGATGGACTGTGCGATAGTGCATGGGAAACTATCTCTGCTTTTGTTTTGGCTTTGTCACACGGTGGAGAGAATTTTTATGACGGCTGGATGAAAAATCCAAAATCAGCAATGATTTCGTGTAACGATGGATTCAGACCTGTAAGCTTTTATATTGAAGTACTTGATGAAAATGCAGATGCGGATAAATAATAATTGCACTTGTAAAAATATTGCATAACTAACAGGGGGCACATAATGAGAATTATTTTTGTTCGCCACGGACATCCTGATTATACAAACGACTGTTTAACAGAACTCGGACAATTGCAGGCAGAGGCTGTAGCACAAAGGCTTCGTGACGAAAAGCCTTGTCGGATATTTTCTTCTTCTTGTGGACGTGCGGTCCAGACGGCTGAGCATATTGCCCGCGTACATAATAAAAAGGTAGAGCAGCTTGATTTTATGAGAGAAATAGGTGGCGGTCCTATAGATGATAAGCCTATAGCACATAATGGACAAGCCTGGCGTGTCTCCGAAGAAATGGTTGTCAACGGGCAAGATGTTTTAAACAAGGATTGGGAAGAAACAGAGCCTTTTTGTAGAAATAAAGTTATATTTGCAGTAAGACAAATCAGACGTGATTTTGATAATTGGCTTTCCGGTTTCGGTTATGAAAGAGAAGGAAATTACTATCGTGTGCGTCAAAACAATAATGATGATATTGTTTTAACAAGTCATGGCGGCTCGTCAAGTGCCGTGATGTCACACATTTTCAATTTGCCTTTTCCGTTTGTTTGTACGGCAATCCGCCCTGATTTTACGGCGATAACCATTGTCAAATTCTGGGGTGAGAATGGTTGTCTCATTGCTCCGGAATTTGAAATTGCGAATGATGCACGTCATATTGCCGGTATCGTTGAGCAATAGTGATTAAAACTGTTGTTTAAATTTAAACTCAGGAGAGACAATTATGGAACAAATCTGGACTCAAATGTATGCGGCGGCAAAAGCCGTCCTTAAGGAACGTAAAATTTCACATTACGTTACGTGCGGAGAGGTGTCGGCTGCCATTCTTTCAAAGTCGGGAAGAATTTATACAGGTGTGTGTGTTGACACGTGCTCAACGCTTGGTATCTGTGCCGAGAGAAATGCGATATTCAATATGATTACAAATGGTGAGCAGGAGATAGATAAAGTGCTGTGCATTATGCCAGACGGCTCATCAGGTGCTCCGTGCGGTGCGTGTCGTGAGCTTATGGTGCAGCTTATGGCAGGTAAATACCATGATATTGAAATAATGCTTGATTTTTCCACGGGGAAAACAGTAAAACTTGGCCAAATAACACCTGAATGGTGGATACAATAAAATACAATACGACGACAGAAACAGAAAAAAGGCTGTGCCAAACCGATGAAAATCGTTTTAGTACAGCCTTTATATTTTAAATATAGGCCCCGCCACAACCGTAGATTCACGATTGAAAACCCTGCTCTCGCAAGGCGGTGTCCTAACCATAACTTTGTGCTACCAACATCCGAGCATTTCCGGTCTTTTTCCGGCATAAATCCGGGGATCAGGAAATGACGGGAGGTCTGCATCCCGTTTCTGGTACGAACGGACTCCAATTTCTGAATGTAGGTTCCATGTGCGTAAATTCACACGAGAAGGGCAGGTAATTGCTACAAGAATAGTATACTCAAACTTTTTAAAAATATGAGTTAATTCTCGCCTTTTTCTTCGCTTGTTTCATCGACCAAGTCGTGATCAATTTCGGACATAAACTCGTCTTCAAAAGCATCCGCAACTGCATCAAATTCGTCGTCATCTTCGATAGTAAGCAGAACTTCATCTCCGTCCTCGTCCTGAGTAACCTTTAAAATAACATATTCATCCTCGGTACTGTCAACGGGAATAAGTGCAACATATTTTGCACCGTCCAGCTCCATATTTCCTATAAGCTCAAAATCACTTTCATTACCTTCTTCGTCGGTAAGTGTGAATACTTCCTGTTCAAAATCAAATGTTTCGTCTGCCATATGAAATTTTCACTCCAATCTCTGATTGCTATATATATTTTATATTATTTTCAGGCCTATGTCAATAGAAAAAACGCCAATACAGTTAAAAAACATAGAAAAAAAGCGACATTTTTATCAAAAAAACACCAAAATACGTTATTTTTCGCCACGCACACGCTTTCGGTAGTTAAAGCATGCCTGTTCTGTCTTGTTGTCGCCAAATTCGTAATAAACACGGCTCTTTATTTCATCCGGTAAGTATTGCTGCGGATAATAATGATTTGGATAAATGTGCGGATATACATATCCCTTGTTTTTTTCAGCCGAGGGCTGAGTTGAATCACGAAGATAGTCGGGAATATGACTTCCAAGCCCCATCTTTACGTCCAGAGAGGCTTTGGCATATGCCTCGTAAGCAGAATTTGACTTTGGAAGCGTTGCAAGAAATATAACAGCCTCAGCTAAAGGCAATCTTGCTTCGGGAAGCCCGAGCTGTATGGCGTTATCACAACAAGCTTTAACCACGCATACTGCCAGAGGGTAGGCAAGACCAATGTCCTCGGAGGCTATAACAAGAAGCCTTCTTATAGGCGAAAGTATGTCGCCTGCCTCAAGTAACCTCGCAAGATAGAAAAGAGCGGCGTTTTCGTCAGAACCGCGAATAGATTTCTGGAAAGCCGAAAGTAAATCATAATGCTCGTTCCCATCCTTGTCCAGTTTTAAACCAAAATTTGATATTGCCTGCTTTGCACTGTCCTTTGTTATGTGTCCGTTTGTGGCAACATAACAAAGCTCAAGAGCACCAATAGCTTTGCGGACATCGCCGCTACAGCACGATGCTATGTATTCAAGAGCGAGTTGTCTTTCGTTGTTGTCAAATTCGTCTGTATTTGCAGATTCGTCTAAGATTGCTAAAGCACGCTGCAGTGCCTTTTGCGTATGCACCGGCAAACAGGGCTTGAATTCAAACACAGAACAACGCGAAAGTATAGCAGGATAAATTGAAAAATAAGGATTATCCGTAGTTGAGCATATTAAAGTTATACGCCCGTCCTCTATAAATTCAAGCAGACTCTGCTGTTGCTTTTTGTTGAAATACTGAATTTCGTCGATATACAGAAGTATTCCACCGGCACCAAAGAGAGTTTGCGTTTCCGACAGAACGTCCTTGACGTCTGACAACGAAGCATTTGTCGCATTGATTTTTCGGAGCGTCATTCCCGCATTTTGTGCAATAATATTTGCAACGGTTGTTTTTCCTGTTCCCGATGGACCGTAAAACACCATGTTGGGAATTTTTCCGCTTTTGATAACTCTGTAGAATAGGGAATTTTCCGAAAGTAAATGCTCCTGTCCCACAACTTCGTCAAGGTTTTTGGGACGGATTTTGTCAGCAAGAGGAGTTGTCATATTTACCCCCTTAAAATATTTGAATATCAGTAATCGGCTTGTATTGTATGACCTGACATAAGTTTTGTTACATTTTCCTTTATCTTATCAATTCTTGAACGGTTTGTGTAAAACTCGGCATTTCCGTCAAGCTCTATAAGACATCTTGTTGTAGATAAAGAGCGGAAGGAATAGACATTCTTTTGACCATTCTTTTTTGTGACAACAAAAGAAAGTTCAAGAGGTAACGATGTGTCATTTACGTCCGAAACCCCTTCGATGTCTACAGAAAGAAGTGAAATGTACATCTGTCTGAAGCTGGCTGTATCTATTTTTCTTTTGCTTGCCTGTTCTGTAACCAAGAGATTATCGTTTTCACCGGAAAGTAGGAAGCTTCTTGTAACTGAGTCAAAGCTTACGTCGATGCTTTCTATTTCCTTTATGTTTACCTGAAAAATATTGTCACTGATAAAATTTATAAGGTCATATTCAAGAAAAGCAACATCGTTTGCCGAAAGAACAGTTACTACGTCAAGATGTTCGCTGTAAGCATAATAATACTTAACAGATTCCGAAACAAATGTGTTTCCCGTGATGAAAGAGTAGGTTTTTCCCTGTATTGTTATTTCAAACTTGTTTGACGGAACATCAAAGCCGTAATACTCAAATATTTCATCTTTTCTCGAATTTTCCTTTAAGGCATATTCAAGTGTGGTAACACCCGAAAGACCGCTCATCTGAGAAAGTACCGTGTAAAAATTTACGGTATCAACAGGGTATTCCGAAGGATAAACAATTTTATGAACACTTGAGGAAACATCCTGCTGTTCTTGAGATAAAATGACACTGTCTAAAAACAATCTGCCTTTTTTGTATATTCTGAATGAATCGGCATAATTTGTATCGTTTGTTTCAAACGTCGGAATAAGAGTAGGCAAAAGCAGTGAATTTACAGAGTCAAAGAAAGCACTTGCCGATGAATCCATAATGTAGATGTAGGGCTTGTCTTTGTGTTTCATATAGTAACCGTTACTTGACTGATTTCCTATGTAAACTGTATTTGACAAACCATCAGTGTCGGTTATGGTAACGCTTACAGGCTTGTCGAATGCTGAAAGCCCGTAATGCGAAAGATCAGACAAGGCTCCATCAACTTTTTGTAACGACAACATATATCTTGCTTGAAATATAAGATTGGCAAGAGAAGTTTCGTTGTAACTCTGATTTTTTGCCTGTTTTATCAAAAATGTACCTGTACCGCTGTCACGATAAATGGTAAAACTTCCGTTTTTGTTTGAAATGTCGATCTGAGAAATATTCTCCGAGGGGATTTCGGGATAAATAAACGGACGATAAGAAATGTTGACAGATTTTGCCCTGAAGGTATAGGCAATATCATCCGTTTCACCTTTTTGGACGTCATAGTTGCCTTTTTTGCCACTGGATAAAAGCTCTTCAAGGTGATACTGGGAAAGCTGTGTGTCGCTTCCCGTGTTTACTATACTTGCAAGTAAAACGTCGCCGTCGGCATCGGTTTTGTAAACTGTGTGGAGCGGATCCTTGAAAAACACAAATATAAGAAAATATAATAAAGCCAGAATAATTGCAAGTAAGGCAAAAATGATAATATACTTTTTTTGTCTTGAAAGTGTATTTGTTGTTGATTTGTTCATTATAAATACTTCCTCTTGATAAATACGACAGTTCCGATTATTGCAATAATGCAGGGAACAATAAGAGCCAGACGTCTGGTCATCTGGTTGACAACAGATTCCGTAACCGCAATATCTGTCTCGTCAAGAACCTTGTAATCAATGTTTAAGGTGACATTTGTCTTGCCCATAGTTTTTAAAGCACTCTTTATAAGGTCGTTGTTTGCATACTGAAGAGCGGTTGTGTAATAATCAGAATAGTCAAGACAGTTAAGGAAACTTGTTGAACCGCAAGTCAGAACGTAAGCGTGCTTGTCACCGCTGTCATAGTTTCGTGTGTAGTCGGACAGCACCATAACAGGAACGTAAGACGCACTTTTTGTTCTTGCGGAATTTACAATAGAAGAATTTGCCGACGAAGTGACAACGGAGGAAACAGTTTTGTATCCGTTTTCGGAAAACTTTATTTCAATAGGCGTACAGTAATCGAAAATAGCCCTTGCACTTGTGGAATTTTTACTTATATCGCTGTGAAGCTTGTAGCCTGAAGACTCGGTATCCGAGCTGTATGTTCCAAGAAAACCATACCCGTCGCCCGATACATCGTTCTCCTTGCTTTCTTTGATGATAGCACCGCTCGTGTAAGAAACACCCCAGTCGTCAGATAAAAACTGCTTAAGCTCGGTAAGCTCGGAGGTTTCGTTGTTGATGAATACCATAAGATTTCCAAAAGAACCTGTTAGGTAACTGTTGAGCAGGGATATCTCGTTGACTGCTCCTATATTGCTTTGTGAAAGTCCCGAAAAATCAGAACTGGGATTACATATAACAAGCAGATTGTACTGCGATAAAGCATCCTTTGGGGTTGTCTTTAAATCGACGATGGAAACTTCGTAGCCTTGTTGCTCAAGGAAAATCATAAGAGGCTGATAACCGTCCTCACCGTGTCCGGTTGTAAATCCTGCCTTTAAGGTCTGGGGATTGGTTACATCAAGTATTGCGCTTGTCAGTTTGTTTTCACCATCAAAGGCAAAGAGTCGTCCCTGAGTTGTATACTTGTATAACTTTGACGAATCGTAAATAACGCTTTTGCCGGTATTGGGACAGTGCACAATAACACTTGCATCGTTTATGGTGTCGGCACTTGTTGTTTTAAACTGATTAAAATATGTAGGATCGCTGATTATATCCTTGTAAATAAGGGAAACGTCTGAAAATTCTGAGCCGTAGCTTTCCGCAAGACGCTTTATGTTGGAAAGACGCACATCGTCGTCAACTCTGTCTGAGGGACGGCAAAAAATGATGTTGACGGGTTGAATGTCGGAAAGAGCATCTTTACTTGAAGAAGAAATTTCAAAAAGCTTTTTGCTTGTAAGGTCAAAGTAAAGACCGCCCGCTTTTGAATCTATAACAGAAATAACAACATTTATAAGTATAATAAATACAACAAAAACGGCAGTAAAAACTATGGCTGATGAACCATATTTGAATTTTCTTGAAGAGGTAAATTCGCTCAGCAATTTTTTGCCGTCAAAGTTTTTAAAATCCGGTTTTTTCATTTTTACATTCCTTTCGTGCGGAAAATGATTTTAGGTAAGGACTTATTCCCAACGTCTCTTTTCGTAGATTCTTACAGTCAGGAAAATGAATATGACAATTAAGCTTATAAAATACATAATTGCAGTAATGTCGAAAACGCCATTGTAAAATACTGCAAATCTGTCTATAACCGAAAACCATTTAACTATAACTCTTAAAATTGTATTGTTTATAAGCTGTGAAACAATACCGCCTGCAACAACTATAAGTAAAACACCGATAGTCAGAACGGCAGATACAATCTGGTTTTCCGTGAGTGAGGAAATAAAAAGACCGATTGATATAAACACACCTCCTATAAGCAGAACACCGAAAATGTTGGCAAAAACTGTCGGAAGGTTTAATTTTGAAATAACGCTTTCCTGCTGTCTGGCAATGGAATAGAGATAGAGCATATTAAGCGTGCAGGAACTTACCAATGTACCTGCAAAAATTGTAAATGCAGC
>JAZQVQ010000226.1:0-3981 GCA_045631825.1 Eubacteriales bacterium
ATTGTGCCGTCATCGAGGTAAATCGCCTCTTCGCTTTTCGGGTCAAATACCAACTCGCACAATTCGTCTATCAAGTCATCGCATTCATCCTCTACAAACTTGACCTTTTGTGTCTTGAATAGTTTTGAGTAAAGAAAAACACGGTCTTGCAAGGGCGGTTTATAGCACTTCCCTGCACTATACTTTGTATTATCGTTTATTGTATTTATAATAACGTCTATGTGGTCGCAATTTATACTTTCAATCCGCACATTGTATTTTTTTTCTACATAGTCGCAGAACTCTGTTACAAATCCCTCTACATCGTCCATTGACATTTTATCAGCTTGTCGCTTTTCGGCTTTCAGTTTGTACTGTATTCCGTCATATCCTTGCCCTGTGCAAGTCATAGCATAAGCCGAGCCGTTACCACCAATATCAAATCCGCATTCCACGCTTCTAAACCTTTTCGGCAATTCTTCAACCTTGATAATATACGGTGTTTGGTCACTTGCAAAATTCGGGAATATAATGCCCTGTGCGGTCTTTCGTCTGCCGAGTATATCACGCTCATACCATACCGTGCCTTTTTGGTAGGTTTTAAGCGTGTTACGGAGCTTTTCATCGTCAATGGATAAATTATCCGCTATAGTGAAATGTCCGTAATTATAGCCGTAATTTCGGTCTCTGCGTTGCTTCTCTTGGTGGAAATCAAGCACATCGGTATAATACCAATGGCTTTCTGCTTTCGGGTTAAGGTCGTGGAATATCTTTCGGTCAGCGCTCGACAAAGTACGGTCGAAAACCTCTTGAATAAAATTTGGGTGGCACTCGTTCGCCTCTGTTACATAAGCCATTCCGTAGGTGTTACCCTTGATATACTTTTCATCACCGTCTTTTGCTCCACCTGATACAAGTATAATCTTTTCGCCTGTTTTCGTTTGAACAAACAAAGCGGAACGGTCATTGTATTTGCCTTGCCTACACTTTCCGTCAAAGAAATTCATCAAGCCAAAGCCGTCGCAGTCAACTATGTTCAGTTTTGCCGTTGTCTGCGATACTCCTGCAATCAAGTGCAGTTTATTCGGGTGATTTTGCAAAGCCACACAAAAGGCTAATACTTGAAGCACGTTTTTACCGCCTCTTTTTCCGCCCTCTGCTACATTGTACCAAGATGTCATCGTGCGGTGCAAATAGTCAACTTGATTTTGCGTAAACGGTGCAGGCGTGTTAATCATCGTCATCACCCTCAAAATCGGCTATGTTTCTATTCGGTGCAGGGTTGTTTATAAGGTCAGCCAATGCTTGCATACCCTCGTTAAAGGTGTTCTTGCTTTCGGTTTCCTTAATCGCATTATAACGCTTCATAAGTGCATCGCCTGCCTTTAACCTATCCGACAAAGAAGCATCAAGTCCGAATTGGTCTTTTACCTCTCCACGCATAACCGCAGTATAAAACTCTATAACCTCGTTCGCATCTGCTACACGCTTATTGCTCTGTTCGTCAAGCCGTTCTCTTATATAGGCTGAAATGTCGGGTTTTGTAAGGTTTTCTGCCCCTATGCTTCGTGCAGTCTTTTCGCTATATCCTGCTTTAATAGCCGCCTCTGTTGCGTTTCCTATTTGGATATAATAATCGACAAACGCTTTCTGTCTTTCATTTAATGCCAATTACTCACCCTCTTTCAGTATGTCTGCAAGATAATTGACAACATCAATCAATCTAAATGTTTCAAGCAAAGTCTTATATTTTGTTTTGCCCTTTTCCTCTACTTTCTCTTTCAAGATATATTTCGTTGACATCTTTTCTAATGCCTCGGAATAAAACTGATTTTGATTGATTGTAATATATCTGCCTTTGAATGTAAGAGCCTTTTGCAGTTTATATGCAATAGATTTCAAACTCAATACATTCACCCCATTATGCACAAAAGAGCCGACACAATCGGCTGTGTTTGGTTAGCATATTGTATCAACTCCTTGTATGTGTTTGAATTTTAAATAGGTTTGCACGGATGCAAGTCTAAATTTCACCTTGCATCCGTACCAACAAAGAAAGGAGGTTAAAAAATGAAAAAACATTCTATACCCTTTCTATTATATCATATATTTTTTCATTTGTCAAATAGTGAAACATATTTACCATAAGACAACTTTGTGCCGTGCTTTTTGTTATACTTCGCAAGGTCTTTCATAATTTGGTAAAGGGTTTTGTCGGATTTTGGCTTTCTTTTCTTTTTCTCCTTGATTTTATTACACTCAGGGCAAAATCTTTCGTTTTCGTTTGGGTTTTGGAAAACTTTGTGGCATTCTGCGCACTTTAAATCAAATAATTTTTGTTTCATTTATCCTCACCCACCATTTCTTTTAGGTTGTCAAGGATATCAAATATATTATGTTGTTTAGCCACAAGTCCGTCTAAATAACCCGCTCTGTATTCGTTTGTTTTGCCTGTCAAATCAACATCAACAGGTGTATTAACTATTTTTTCACGCATTTCTTCAATACACTGCTTATACATTTCGATTTTTGTATCAATAATTTCCTTTGACAAAGATGAATTTTCTATTTTTAACTTCTCATTCTCTGCCTTTAAATTATCATACAGACGACAAATATGACTTAATTCTCTGTTTGCTTGTTTTTTCTCTGCCTTTAGGCTCTCATTCTCTGCATTTAGCCTTTTAATTTCCTTGTCGGCAAATTGTATGGTATCTTCTGCTTCCTCATATTTTTCTTGTAGGCGGTTGATTAGGTCAAGGGAATTTGACATTAGATTTTCTACACATTCCCGTGCCGTGTCGGTATCTTCATCATTAAAACAGGGGCAACCGTCACAATCATTTAGTGTGCCGTTTTTACAACACTCCAAAGCCTTTACAATCTCGCTATCGGTTAATTTTTTATCGGGCATTTTGGTCACTCCTTTGGCATTCCACAGTTGAAAGTCTGTCCGTATGTTTCTTCATCTTCAATCCAATAATCACACTTAATAGTCAAACTATAATAGCAATGATAATCGGGTGTTCTGTCAATAGCACTTGCAATATCTCCAACTGTCTTGCAAGTTCTTTCGTACTGTTCTTTGTTTTCACAACAATTATGTCTGTTTTTACAATTCTCACATTTATAAATCATTTTCTTTACCTCTCTTTTTTAATTCTGCTTCTGCTTCCTCTTTGGTGAGGAATACGGTTTTGCCGATTTCACTAAAAGGGATAATATCATAACTCCTAAGAATTGTTTTAACTGGGATTCCATAATCCTCTACAACATAATCGCTCACAAACGGCTGATATTTTGTAAAGATTTTATAAATCTTATTCCCCACCTTACAAGGCGGTACTATAACACCGTTTGCTAAAAGGTGGTCGGCAAGTCTGCTTTCTAAACCACCCATATACTGTATTTGTGATATTAACTCTATCAGCCTATCTCTATCGGTCATTTAAACCACCCCATTTTATCGCAAATTAAATTTAATATTATCGGCGTAACAACACCGCCAAGAATAACCGCTATTACGCAAACTATAATTTTATCGGTCATTCACTACCACTCCTTACTAACATTTCTAAAACCGCCTCATAATGCTTAACTTTTTCTTCCAAAGCATCTATTTCGGCTTGTTGCACACCTTTACGTTGCTTTTGCTTATCAAGGTTATACTTTGCTTTGGTTAATTGCTTGGATATAAATTCAATGGTGGTCATTCGGTATCACCCCAATCTAATGATTGACCGCAATGGTTACAAAATTTAAATGACAATGGCAAAGGATAATCACAATTTGGGCAAAAGTGCATAAGATATTCCGATTTGTAATTTGGTTTTTTCGGCATAAACCTTTCAAACACTGCCTGTATGCAATCTTTATCCGTTTGTGATAATTTGCTACGCTTAACATTTTCAAGGGTCTTTGCTCTTAAACTTGGTCTGCATTTACCACTCATTAAATATCACTCTCCCATAAAATCGCTTGACCGCAATTTTTACAAAACAT
>JAZQVQ010000227.1:0-5914 GCA_045631825.1 Eubacteriales bacterium
TGTTTTTTAGACTTATCTTCAAATTTATTGTTATATTGATACCCGTAACATTCAGAAAGTGTTAACCAACACTCGTGAATTAATGAATAATCTCTACGTATATGGGATTTTGCCATTTCATCAGATATGGTCTTAAATAAGTTTTCTTCGTTAATATCAAGATCGTCTTCTGTGGCAACTATGTAGTTCAAGATTTTTAAAAATTCTTCGTTACTAATATTTTCAATACCCATAAAAATTTCTCCTTATATGTATTTTAAAGAACATTTTATTTATATATGACAAAAATCGTGAAATGTTACGCAAAAATCATTGTGTTATTTTTAGTTCTATTTTTTGCACAAATTCAAGTGTATTCTTTTAGCTAAAAAGTCAATAATTTTGTGGCTTTAGATAAGCGGAAGTTGTTATAAGCTTCCGCTTACCGTTTTATTGTGCGTAAAATCTCAAAGCATCAACTCTTACGCCGTTCTGAATTACCTCAAAATGCAAATGCGGTCCGGTTGAGTAGCCTGTTGAGCCTACTTGTGCAATAACCTGTCCCTGTTTAACAGTTTGACCTGCCGAAACAAGTAGGGCAGAACAGTGGGCATAGAGGGTTGAGTACATGTCATTATGTTTTATCTTCACATAGTAACCGTATGAATTATGCCAAGTGGCGGAGATAACAGTTCCATCCGCAGCAGCGAGTATAGATGTTCCTGAGGCTAAAGCTATATCTGTTCCGCCGTGAGTCTTTATTTCTCCCGATATAGGGTCTTTTCTTGTACCGAAACGGGATGTTATAGTACCGTCAACAGCGAGTGGCCAAGTGAACATATCTGTTCCTTGCCAACTTCCTTCGCCGATGATAATATCACCGTTTGACCCTATAAGTTCAAGCCACAACGGGTCATATTCCTCACTCATCAGTTCCTCCAACAACGCTTTTTGCTCATCATTGAATTTGTAAATCTCGGCAATCTGATTTGCGTTAAGCTGTGCTATGACAACCGTTAAAACCTTTTTTGTAACATAGGTTGTAGTCTTTACGGGATTACCTTCGGTATCTGTTGTAACTGTAGTTTCTGCCACAAGTTTAGGCGTAACAACACCCGTCATTGTGTTCATATCATTGATTATATCACGAAGCAGTTCAAGTTTCTTTTCATCGAGAGTAACTACTTCCATAGCTTCCTCAGTTGATGTTGTAGTCTTTACTGCATATATTGCGAGAACATCTTTCCAGTTTATTGAGGAATTTCCTTGTACCTCAAACAAATCATAGGAATACGATGTTTTCATCGCTGTAAGATTCGCATAATGCTCGGATGTCAGTTCTGCGATGGCTTGTGACATAGTTTTATCAGTTCCCGTTGTTTCGTCATTAGATAAGAAAATACCGAAGCAGGTACCGCCAATAGCCGCTATAAGACAGACTACGATGATTATGATGAGTACAACAGGACCAGCCGCATAGATAGCTGCACCTATTTCTTTGATTGCGGCAACTAATGCTTTGGTGCCTGCAACAATAGCTTTACCCGCAGCTTTAACAGTCTTGACAGTTGTTTTCACAGCAACCTTTGCGGCTTGTTTTGTTTTTTGTGCAATTTCTGCCGATTGCTTTGCAGTTGTTTTTGCAGTCTTGGCGGTCTTTTTTGCAGTCTTAACGCCGTTATTTGCTGTCTTGATACTCTTTCGTGAGTTTTCAATACTGCGTTTAGATTGTTTAACCTTGTGAGCATCCGCACCGATGGTGCGAATGCTCTTGTTTTCAGCGGTGGCTTTCTTAACAGTTGCAGGTGATTTCGTTTTAGGCGGTGTTTGTTTTCGTTGACGTGGTTTCTTCACCTCATCAATAACTTCTGCTTTTTCGGTCTGCATTACCTTTGGTGAAGTTTGCGCCTTTTCTTTTATTTCGGGAGTTGTCGGTTTTTCTTTAACTGCTTTTCCTTGCTTTTGCTTCGGTGCTTTGGGAGAAGTTTCTTGCTCTGTAGATTTAGGTGCAGATTGAGATTTTTCCTTTACGGTTTTGGATTCCTTTTGTTTAGGATTTTTTGGAGATGTTGACTTTTCATCTGGCTTTGTGATATCAGGTGTTTCACCGTTAGATTCGGGTGAAGGCTCGGGGGCATCTTCCGTTTTCGCTTGTTTTAGTTCTTTTTCAAATGCTTTCCTTGCCTTGGTATCTGCCTGTTTCTCCTTTATCTTGTCAACACCTTTTTGAACGGCTTTCTTTGTACCGGTTACTGCCGTTTCTGCACCTGTTCGCATTCCCTCTGTAACTTTGTCTGTTGCATATTGTTCGGGAGATACAGAATCAGACTGTGTGGTGTTCTCATTGACTTTTTCCTTTGTCTTAACACCGATGTCTTTTATTCTGTCACCTACATTCACAGCAGTATCGTGAACTTTGATTTCTTTTACTATTTCACGGGTTTTGATACCTTTCCCCATATCACTCACCCAGCTTTGTAGTCATAAGTTTATACAGTTCTGTGTCTTTGGGGAATTTACGCTCAAAGGGAACGAGAGCAGAGCCGACCTTAACAAGTCCGTGACCTGCTTCAACATTGGTGATGTGTGTCATCTGCGTTTCGCTGATTTGCAGAAGATTTGCAAGGTCTTCCTTATCTGTACCGCCCTGATTGAGCATAGTGATAAATTCAGAGTTTGCGAGCATCGTTCTTGCTGTATGGCTCTGAAGAAGGTCGGAAACATTCTGTGTTATACCCGTAGCAAATGCACCGTATTTTCTTACTCGTTTCCACAGGGTAAAGAGGAAATTTGCCGAGTATTCGTGTTGGAAAAGAAGATAGATTTCGTCAATGAAAATATATGTTTCTTTACCTGCTGCACGGTTGGCAGTAATACGGTTGAGTATGCTGTCAAGAACTACAAGCATACCAATTGGCATAAGCTGACTACCGAGGTCAAGAATGTCATAACAAATAAGTCTGTTATTGACATTAACATTTGTCTGTTTTGCAAATGTGTTCTGTGAGCCACTTGCAAAGAGTTCCATTGCGGTTGCCAGTTCCTGTGCTTCGGGTTCTTCCTGCTCTCTGAGGCAATCGCAAAGGTCTATAAGTGTAGGCGGTTTACCCTTATAACTTCGTTTGAGATAAGGGGCGTACACTTTTGACAGACAACGGTCAATGATAGATTTCTGCATTGCTTCAACCTTTCCTTGTCCCATAACCTGCTCAAAAAGTGAAAGTACGAACTCTGCCTTTAATGCAATAGGACTTGCACCGTCTGCATAGTCCTTGTTAATATCAAGGCAGTTAATGTGGTTTTTACTTGTCGCTGAAAGCTGAATAACCTGTCCGTCCATCGCTTCAACAAGTGGTTTATACTCTCGCTCGGGGTCAATGATAATGACATCTGCATCTGTTGATAACAACAACGACACAACTTCTTCTTTCGCCGTAAAGGATTTACCACTACCCGAAACACCAAGAATAAAGGAATTACCGTTGAGTAAGAATCTGCGATTTACGATAATCATATTCTTGGAGATAACATTAACGCCTTGGAATATTCCGCCTTCGTGCTGAATTTCCTGCACCTTAAAGGGCATAAAAACAGCAAGGCTCTCCGTTGTAAGAGTGCGCCTTGCTTCGATTTTGTTTATACCGATGGGAAGTGTGGCATTAAAGCCTTCAAGCTGCTGATATTTGAGAACACCAATCTGACACATGTGCTTTCTGCCCATAGCAGTTATAGCCTCAGTATCGTTATTGAGTTCTTCAAGTGTATCGGCTGTGTGCATAACTGTCAGCACAACCTTAAACATCTTTTGGTCACGGGTTGTGAGGTCATCAAGGAACTCACGGATTTCTTTTCTCTGCTGTTCAAGGTCATAGGGAATAACAGAGGTGTAGTTATTGTTTGCGTTTTGCTTTCGCTGATAGTTTGCGATATTTGTTTCTATGCCGAGAGCCTGCTTTTCGCCGAACTTCTGTGCTTCTTCCGTTGATACGGGAATAATATCGTAGTTAAATATCATATTACGGTTTGTGTCCGTAAGTTCCCATACAACGCTGTCTTTAACATAAGAGGGATAATCACGGATAAACAGAACACGGGCGAATTTGTCACCGACTTTGAAATAATCCGCTTTAAATTCAAAACCATCTGGGGCAATATAGTCCTTAAAGTTCTGTCCCTTTCGCATTGTATCTCTCAAATCAAAGCGATAATCTGCGGCCTCATTAGGTCTGCAGAAATCGTGAATAATACGAAGTCGCTCGGTGAGATTGAGTTCCGTGCATTTTGAGCCAAGTCTTGAAAAGTGAGCAATCAAATCCGCACCGACTCGGCTGAAATGTGTTCTTGCTTCCTGTACGGTCTTTTTCTGTACTGTGACAGTAACATACTTATCCTGCACGATGGCATTGGCACCGTTGGCGAGCATGGTGAGCATATCATTGATTTCTTTACGGTATTTGTCTTTACCGTCATTTGCTCTTTCAAGTAATGCCATTTCTTTAAGCTCGGTCTTTTTGAGTTTTCTGTTCACAATGGTTATCTGACTGGAAACACCGTTTTCAAGGGAGTTTAAGATTTCACTATACCTCAAGAAGTTTGTTTCTTTATCTTCTTTACTTGAAACGGCATAGTTTATATCCGTAAACTTAAATGTCTTTGAGAACTGTTCCTTACCTGTCATAAAGATGCCGTCAGAATATACAGCATCAATTCTGATTACATCCTGCACGGATTTAGGAACGGTTAATCCGTCACCCAGCATTTCTGCGAAGCCTGTTTTTTTCTTTATTGTTCCTATCAGGTCGAACATCGGATTCACTCCTTTCTATTTCATCATAAATGTTCTTTGATATAAATTTGATTTCTTTAGGCATAAGTATCTCGGAACGAAGGTATGTGAACAACACCTTTTCTGCTGTCATACCGTGATACTTGAAAAAGCCTATTGCCGCAAATGGGGCGGCACCTAATATACAAACCCAACTCAAGGTTTCTATACCGAAAAAGTGTCTTAATAAAAAGTACAAGCCTACGGCAACACCGCAGGCAAGAACTGAAAAAATGAACTGCCTTAGTGACAGTCCGAAATACACCGCTTCCGTGTAATCACGGATTTCACGGTTTATTTTTACTTCCAAACTTAATCATCTCCTTAAATTAAAGTCCCATCATTTCTTTGACAACTCGGTCTGCCATCTTTACTGTGCCGACAAGAACAATCATATTGAATATGAGTTCACCGACATAACTCCATACCTGATTTACTGCGGCAGCCGTTTCATCAACAACTGGCGGTGAATCAGCAAAGATAGAGAAGATAATACAACCGAGTACAATTATTGCTCCTTCCAAACAAACTGCTGCATAAGACTTTATGAAGCTCTTACCAATGGAAGATGAGGTTTCGCCCGCAAAAGCAGATAATGGAATAGGTGCGATTGCGGTGTATAGATAGATTTTGAAGAAACGTCCGTAAACAGTCATTATCATTACAAATGAAAGTACCGTGATAAATAAACTGCCTATGAGTGTGACTGCCCATAGCGGTACACTTTCCCAAAATCCGCATTCCTCTATTGATTTGATTATTGATTCCGGTAATACTGTTTGAGATACATCAGCGAGTCCTGATGTAGCCATAATTTTTGCAACAATGCCTTGCACAATATTAAACAGTGCCATCATCAATTCCAAGCCATAACTGATTGCAGCTTTGGCGAGAACAAATCGGACAAACATCTTTACGGCGATTTCAGGTCTTTTCATTTCTGCAAAGTTACCGCAAGTTTTCATAACACCGACAACAAAAAACAGCACTAAAAGCGAATATCCTATCGCTTGAAGTGCACCGTGTATATCAGTTATAACATTCCAAATTGTTCCGCCTTTGAATTCTTCGGGAGATTGAGTTATAAGAAGCCATATTTCACTGAGTTTG
>JAZQVQ010000228.1:0-2415 GCA_045631825.1 Eubacteriales bacterium
ACCGAGTGCAACGCAAGCAGTTGTTACATCAAATCCTACGCTTGTGCCAAGCGTTAGTCCAACTCAAACGGCAGCACCTACGGCAAAACCCACAGTTAAGCCGACAGTAGCACCGAAAACCACAGCTCCGACTGTGAAGCCGACGGCAAAACCGACAGTAACAGCGAAGCCGACACCCACACCGACAGCCAAGCCTACGCTTATACCGTATGATGATGCAAAGGCGCAGTATTGGGTAGATTTTGCTACAGATTATGCGTTGAGCATCGGGCTTGAGGTTGCTGATTTTGAGGAAGTCGCAAGACGTAAACTAAATAGATTTAATATCGAGCTTGGAGAAGAACATATTCAGCATTGGTCATCGGGTACTACAACTATTCGAATCTATTACACATTAGAAGATGTTGTAAGGGAAAATTCTTCTTGGGACACACCCGAAGTAGTCTATGCAAAAAGAAAGCAATCGACAATATCAGAAGATTTAATTAGCGCCCTTGACGATTATAAACGAGTTGGAAACGATAGTGTATGTATATGGTATGAAAAGTACAATAGCGAGTATGCACCTGCCGCAGATGCCTACCAAATATACATCGCATACGGTTACTAATAAACAAAACTAAATAACACAATACATTAATCTTAAAGATTGATAAATAAGCAGCATTTAAAAGAAATTTTAGATGCTGCTTTTTTATACACAAAATTATTTCAGAAAGGATTGGTAAAATGAAGAAATGTTTTAAAAGAAGCGTTGTATTGCTTATTTTACTAACGCTGTGTTTAACCGCAATAAATGCCATAAACACTACCCCTGCCAATGCTGCAGCAAATGAGATAATGGTATTCCAATATCCACGTTCTGCAGATAACAATAAAAATAATTGGGGCAAGGAAGATATGTCATTTATGAACGGTTGGTCACAAAGGGCTGCAGATAACTTTGCAATCTACAGCAATGACTACTCCGGCAAGATATACTACTGTATCGAACCGGGACAGTACATCAAAACCGGAGATTCGTATATTGAGAAAGACGAATCGTATTGGGACGGATTTCCAAGCAACAGCACTATCGACAGAAGAAAAATTAAAGAACATATCGGACGAATTTTCCAATACGGATATATCGGCACGATTAACCTTAATTGGACTTCTCAAAATGATGCTGATACTTTAGGAAATGTAATTGCAACGCAGATACTGATATGGGAAACGGTTGTAGGAGAACGTGACAGCGAATTTAACCACGTTGCTCCCGGTGCTGCTTATGATGCAGTGTTGGATATAGTATCACCGAACCACCCGGTATATAGTCAAATAATGAAACAATATAACCGTATAGTAAATGCAATGCAAGCACATTTGGATTCGCCAAGCTTTATGGTGGAGGAGGAAGATAAAGCTCAAACAGTAGAGCTAAAGTGGAACGGCACAGAATATACAGCAAGTCTTACCGACACTAACAACGTGCTTTCAAACTTTGATTTTGTACCGGATAACAGCAATGTAAAAGTGACTGTTAGCGGTAACAAATTAATACTTACATCAAAGGTGGCGGTAAATAATGTGACTATTTCCGCAATCAGAACGCTGAAACGAAGCGGACTAATTACGTGGAACTCAGCAACAAGGCAAGACCTTGCCACATATTCAGCCGAAGTATCAGACCCATTGCAAGCATTTATAAAATTGCAAACACAGGAATTTGGCATCATAAATATTGTTAAAACTTCAACGGACGGCAAAGTAAAGGATATCGAGTTTACATTAACAGGCGGTGACTTAACCACGCCTTTAAAAGGCAAGACCGATTCAAAAGGCTCTTTAACATTTTCGGATCTGAAACCGGGAACGTACACAGTTAGCGAAACTGTGCCGCCCAAATATGAATCGCAAAAACCGCAGACGATAACCGTTAGAGCAGGTCAAACAGCAAGTGTGATTTTTGCTAACAAGTTAAAGACACACGATCTTGAAATTATTAAAGTAAACGAAAAAGATGAAGCTGTTTCAGGGGTTGTTTTTGTAATTGAGAAGTCATTGGATGGCAAATCGTGGACAGAATTAATGCAAAAAGAAACAGATGAAAATGGAAAGGCGAGTTTTGCAGGGTTATCACCTGATGTTTACTATAAAGTAACGGAAATAAAGACTAAAGACGGTTATTCACTTTTGTCAGAGCCGGTGTTTGAAGGTCAAATATCAACAGCTGATAAGCCTATAATAACAATAAAAGCAATAAATACCTATGAATTTGAATTACCTCCAACCGGCGGTAATTCTTTTTTATATATTCCAATTGTTCTCAGTTTAATTATGGGAGCAATAGTAACAATTTATTATTTAATTAAAAAAGAAAGAGGTAAAAAAATATGAAGAAATTTTTAGTAGTAATTATGGCACTTGTAATGT
>JAZQVQ010000229.1:0-4881 GCA_045631825.1 Eubacteriales bacterium
AGAACCGGGGGTTTATTTCCACGTCTAAAGACACCAAGAAAAGAGGGACGATGCCAGCATCGTCCCTCCTGAATTTTTTGTTTTTATAATTTTTGAGTTGTGTAAAAAGGCTTTTGTATAACCTTTTTTCTATTTTGCAAAATAATAAGAAACCATTATATACATCATATGAATGAAAGGTACTTTTGAGAATAGGCAGTGTACTTTTCTCTATAAAAATCACCATCACTTCTGAGCATTTTGAGAGATTCGTGCAGATTCATATTCTGCTGTTTGCTATCCATAACACATCCTGCAATGTTTGAGCAATGGTCTGAAACTCTTTCCATATTGGTAATAAGGTCGTTCCATACAAAGCCTGCCTCTATGCCGCAATCTCCCAGACGCAAACGATCGATGTGTCTTGTTCTGAGAATCTCTTTCATTCTGTCGATAACCTGCTCAAGCGGTTCTACAAGCTTTGCCTGTTCAGAATCATTCTCTGTAAATGACTTGTAGGACATAGTTGAAATTTCAAGGGTTGCCTCTGAAAGCAAATCCATCTCAGTCTTTGCTCCCTCGGAGAAAACAATACCCTTTTCAAGCATTTCCTCGGCGGATTCTAAGATATTTACCGCGTGGTCAGATATACGCTCAAGGTCTCCAATGACCTTTAATAGCATAGATGCTGTTGCACCCTCAGTTTCATTAAGCTGTTTGGAACTAATCTTAACCAGATAGCTTCCTATCATATCTTCAAAGTGGTCTGTTTTATCCTCCGCTTCTCGAATTGCCTGTGCTTTTGCCTTGTCGTAACCTCTAAGACATTCTATGCTGTTTTTAAGTGACTCTGTTGCAATTTTCGCCATATCAAAGGTGAGGTTATGGACACATTCCAGAGCAATTGCAGGAGTGGCAAGAAGTCTTTCGTCAAGTTCTGATACTTTCTCCGGAAGTTTTGCGTCCGGAACCAGTTTATACGCAAGCTTTTCGAGTAGTCCCGACATTGGAAGCAAAAACAATGTACACAGAATATTAAAAACCGAGTGTGCTGTCGCAATTCCTGCAAACGAAGCAGCTTGGTTTAGCAGTGACGGAGCAAACAACCAATTGACAACCGAAAAGACAATCAGCCACACAACCGTTCCTATGATATTAAAGGACAAATGCACAAGGGCAGCTCTCTTTGCATTCTTTGTTGTGCCTACAGAAGAAATTATTGCCGTAACACAAGTACCGATATTCTGTCCCATAATTATGGGAATTGCTGCTCCATAGGAAACAGCTCCCGTTGCCGCAAGTGCCTGAAGAATACCCACTGACGCCGAGCTTGATTGAATAATCGCGGTAAGAACAGCTCCCGCCAAAACTCCGAGAATCGGATTTTTAAACATAAGAAACAGCTCTCGGAATGCAGGGATTTCTCTCAGTCCCGATACAGCATCAGTCATTGTCTCCATACCGTACATCAACGTAGCAAAGCCAAGAAACACCATTCCGATGTCCTTTTTCTTGCTGCTATTTGTAAACATAAACAATACAATGCCGATTAGTGCAAGTATCGGTGTAAAGGACGAGGGTTTAAGCAGTTTAAGAAAAAGGTTACTGCCTGAGATACCGCTAAGGCTGAGTATCCACGCTGTAACAGTTGTTCCGATGTTTGCACCCATAATAACGTGAATTGCCTGTTTGAGACTCATAAGTCTGGAATTGACAAACCCGACAACCATAACCGTTGTTGCAGAGGAACTCTGTATTACCGCCGTAACGCCAAGACCCGTAAGCAACCCTGCAAGTTTACCCGTTGTCAGCTTACCAATCATCATTTCAAGCTTACTTCCGGCACTTCTTTCCAAAGCTCCGCCCATAAGAGTCATACCAAAAAGAAACAGGCTTAGTCCTCCTATAAGCGTCAACACATTAAAAATATCCATTAGTAACATCCTTTCTTTTGTAATATATTTTGTAATGTACCCTTATACCGTAATATTTTATACAGGTTTATTCTTCACCGAGGTTTCTGCATATAACCTCTTTTCCACGCCAGGAGTATGCCCTCTCTTCAAACTCATTTTGTGACATACCCGAAACTTTTTCTTTTGTAACGTTTGCAACAAGATTTTCTTTGAAAAATTCAATGGGTGTAACCGAAACGTCTTTGTTCATCGGGCAGACAAGCTGACACTTGTCACAACCCCATTTGATTTTGCTATTGATTATACTGTCAAGCTCATTATCACCAAGCTTTTTGCTCTGAGTAACCTCAGAAAAGCATCTGTCACTTTTGCCATTGAGAAAATCGCACGCATCTTTACATTTTCCGCAATTTAAGCAACCTGATATTTTACCTTGTACATATTCCTCTTTATCAAAAACCGCACTTGTAATTATACTTGCAACAAACACAAAGCTTCCATATTTTTTGTTTATCACAAGTCTGTTACACCCAAGCACCCCAAGCGAGCCTGTTACTGCAAGTTTAACTTCATCAAGTGGTGAATCGTCGGAAAAAATATCAAAACTTTCATCCGGAAATTCTCTTTTCAGTTCCGGCAAAAGCTTTTCGCCAAGCTGTTTTACAAACAAATGGTAATCTCTCGGCACACTGTAAAGTGAAACATTCCTGTTTTCGTGCTTTCCCGAATAGTACGGGATTAAAAACACGCACACAGATTTTGCATTTTGTGGAAGCTTCCTTTGTGAAATTACATCACAATGCTCAATTTTCACTGCCGACACATACTCAATCTGTTGTTCGTTTAAGCTTTTTATTATATATTCAAAGACTCTGCTCATTTTTCTTTACCTGTAACAGTTAAATAACTCTTTCTTATTTCATCGGAAAAATACAATGAGCCTATTGCCGACACAACTCCATCTGTGCCTGCGTGAGAAAGTGCTTTTTTAACGCCCTCGAAAACACTGTCGCACGATATCGCACGTCCTCCACTTTCCTTGACAAGAGCACAAAGCTCTTTGCTTTCCATAGCCCTTTCGTTATCGGGGCGAACTGTGTAAAACACATCAGAAACAGGTATTAACTGTTTAATCATTTCCCTGACATCTTTATCCGCCATAGCACCAATAACAAATGTTATCTTTTTATCGGGGTAATACTGTTCAAAGCTCTTTACCGCCCCCTCTATTCCGTGAGGATTATGTGCTCCGTCAAGTATAAAATCAGGACTATTACCCAGCCGTTCAAACCGCCCCTGCCATTTTGCATTTTCAAGTCCGTTTCTAATATTCTGCTCTGTTATATTATACCCTTTCTGCGAAAGTATCTCTGCTGTTTTTACTGCAAGACTTGCGTTATAGCACTGATAAATTCCGGCAAGACAGATTTTTAAATCCTTAAACTTTCCGTAATCAAAAGTGGTTATATCAAGGCTATATCTTACATTTCCAAGTTTTGAAAAATCGGCGAAAAAAAGGGGAGAATCAAGCTCTCTGCACTTTTCTTCAAACACTCGGCATACATCTTTATCACAATCATACACAACTGTCGGGCAATTCTTTTTTACAATTCCAGCTTTCGCCACGGCTATCTCGCTTAACGTATTTCCCAGAAAAGCTGTGTGGTCAAGTCCTATTGCACAAATAACGGCACATTCATTTTCCTCTATTATATTAGTTGAGTCAAGCTCTCCGCCCATACCGACTTCAAGCACAACAATATCGCACTTTTTTCGTGCAAAAAACTCCATCGCACAGGCGGTTATAAGCTCAAATTCCGTAGGCTTATCCGTCATGCTGTCTGCAAATGGTTTTACAAAATCAACAATTTCCTCAAGCTCTCTATCCGTTATATTTTGTCCGTCAACCCTCATTCTCTCATTAAAGCAAGTTATATAAGGCGAGGTATAAAGTCCTACGCACAGACCTGCCTGAGACAAAATCGACGACAAAAACGAACAGGTAGAGCCTTTGCCGTTTGTGCCTGCAACGTGCACGAATTTAAGCTTTTTGTGCGGATTTCCCATTTTTTCAAGCAAAATCCTTGTTCTTGAAAGTCCGGGTTTTGACCCAAGCCACTTGGTCTTATGTATATATTCAAGTGTGGTTTCTATACTCATCTTTTATACGCCCTTGTCCTTTCGATAAATCCGCTTTTTAACAGTGCATACAAAACTGCAATTTCACAAATTGTCCTTAAGGAATTCACGGGCACCCTTGGCCCGATTTGTACCCAGAAGCTTGTCCCGTACAGCCATGAAAGAGCAAGCGTACTCCACAAAATCGACGAAACAAAGTTGGTTACAATCATAACAGCACTCACGGTTGCTATTTTTTTATAGTCAAGTCCCAATTTCCCTGCAAGAGAAAACAACACCGACGGAAGAACACCGACAAGGATTGCAGAAAGCGAAAGAGGAAGATACGGCGGATACCCCAATACAAAACAACCAAGTGCATCACTTACAAGACCGCAAACAGCTCCATAAATCGGTCCACACGTGATTGAGCAAAGAATTACAGGTATATTCCCGAGCGAAAATCTCAGGGTTTCTGTATTCAATGGTACAAGGAAACGTGTAAGCACAATACTAAGGGCTGTCATTATTCCTACTATGGTGAGTTTTCTGATACTGTTGTTTTTTTGCATAAAAATACCTCCTATACATATTGCTACATAAAAGAGGCTGAAAATACTTTCGTCTTTATATGCAGCAGCGGGATGCAAAAACCTTACCGCAAGGGATTTTTCTCCTTTTCGTCCGTCCGGCAACTCCCCGTCCCGACGGCACTTTACGCATGGTTTTCTACTCTGCCTATGACTGTTTTTATCGTCTATGCTTTTATATCTCTATGTTATCACAAAAAACTTATTCTATCAAGGTTATTTTGTTAATATAGTATTATTTTTATATAAAAAACACTTTTCTTAGTCTGTTTTTTCTA